>JAOAEO010000009.1 GCA_026416735.1 Thermodesulfovibrionales bacterium | reverse complement strand
GAAGATGGTGATTCTACATCTCCAGCCAAATTATCAATAGAAGCAATGGATAGACCAGGTATCCTTGCAAGCCTCAGTGCTGTTATCTCCGCAGCAAATGTGAATATCTCTTATGTAAAGGCAAATACAACAACCGATAAAAGGGCTATAATAGAATTAATACTTGAGATTAAGAATAAAAATCAGCTTTTTGATATTCAAAATAAAATTGCTCAACTGAAGGATGTAGTCAATGTGAGTAGAATTTGATTTATTAAAGGGCTTCTTTTTATTTATCCCCTTTGATTTCCCTACATATAGCTTATGCATATTCTTAAATAAAACCCTCTTTAAGGTCATTAATCACTTCTACCGTTGCATATATTATCTTTTTATTAATAAATCAACAAGAAGACTTACCTCTTCTTTTTTTATGTTCTTTATCTCATAAAATAATCTTAAATCCCAATGAATAGAAAAGCCTATTTATTTGTCCTACCTCTGAGATTCTTTGTAATACAAAGAGAAAGTATTATATTTATTAAGGCTTAATCAGATAGTTTCTATACATTATTCCCTTTTTATGATCTTTATTAAAAATAGAATAGAAAGAGATATATAGCTGATTTGAAGATAAGCTTTGTATTCCTAAAACTGAGCTCCTTAGATTTATATCTATCTTTTTCATGTCTGAGAGAAGGAAAGGCATCTATATGGGAGAAATTTATTAGATTTAAGGTTTTTCAATCCTTTAAGGCACATAGTTTGGGATAATAGGATTAAAGAGTATATAAAGATATTAAGACAAAGGAGCCTAACAAAAAATCTGAGCTTCTGACCCAAAACTTCTTCAGAAGAAACATAACTAAGATAAAATAAAAGAAAGCTTTAAGGAGACTTAGATGATTAAAAGCTCTCTCTAAAAGCTCAAGAATGCTTAAATTATTAAGGCTTACATATAAAGTATAGATTGGTATTTTGTAAGAGAGGATTTTAAGGAAGCATTATTGGAAGTCATACTTATAATAATGGATCTACAAAAGTTGGTTTTGGATAAAAATTAATTACAAATAGCTTATAGAAGAATTTTTATATAAACATAAAAAATAATATCAAAGATACACTGAATTTTTGACTAAAAAGTTGTCTTCTTTAAAATAACAATAACTTATTCTCAATTGAGATGATAAAGATTTGAGTAAAAAAGGAGTTTCCATTTAATCATTTAGAGATAAACGGAAATTTAAGAAATATGTTGACAGAAAAAGATTTTTATATCCCATTCAAGGGGCATCTCTTGCATATAGGTTTTGGTTTGCAATAATCCTTCCCTACTTTGACTAACAAAGCATGATATTCATTATATAACTTCGAATCTCTTTGAAGTTTTGAATGAACTAATCTCTGGATTTCATCATAGGTAGCTTCATGATTTATTAAATTATGTCTACTGAAAACTCTTTTTGTATAAATATCTACCACAAAAATTGGTTTTTCTAAGGAATAGAGCAATATAGAGTCGGCGGTCTCTGGTCCAATCCCGTATACAGATAGTAGAAGAGACCTCAATAAATCAATATTAATATCTTTAAATTTTTCAAGATTTCCATTGGAATATTCATATACGAAATCAACGAACGCCTTAATCTTCTTACTTTTTATATTATAATATCCTGATGGTTTTATTAGTTCTGAGAGTCTTTTTATCGGGATCTCTCTCAAAGCTTTGGGATTCAAAAGGTTCTCTCTTTTAAGATTTTCGATTGCCCTTTTTGCATTTTCCCAACTTATATTTTGTGTTAGAATGGCGCCTATAGCTACTTCAAAAGAGCTTTCTGCAGGCCACCAATTTTGAGGGCCATAGAAAGAGTATAGTTTTGAGAAGATCTCCAAAAGCATCAAATTTGGGATAGAGTTTATATTATCGTTCATTTTCGGTTCTTAACTTTTAATAATAAAGTATCACATCTTGTGATAGTTTTAGAAGAATGCTATTATACATATAATCATGAATTAATCCCCTTGAAAATTACGAAATATTGATTGAGAAATTATAAATACAATAAAACCTTCTAATAATTATTTGTCAATTAGTTATGTTTACAACATTAAACCTTTTTCTGATTGTTTTATTTTATATGTTCATCCTTTTTTTAGTTGCTTATTTTGCTGAAGAAAGGGAAAAGAGAGGTAAGAGTATTGTTAATAATCCGTATATTTACTCTCTCTCTTTGGCAGTATACTGTACATCTTGGACTTTTTATGGGAGTGTTGGAAAAGCAGCTACAACCGGTTTAAGTTTCCTTACAGTTTACATCGGACCAACACTAATGGCTGTCCTATGGCTGATAATCCTTAAAAAGATAGTAACCATAGCAAAAGAAAATAGAATTACTACGATCTCCGACTTCATAGGTGCAAGGTATGGAAACTCTTTGGCTTTAGCAGCATTAGTCTCAATTATTGCTGTAATAGGGATTATCCCATATATAGGACTGCAAATAAAAGCAATAATGAGTACATTTCTATTGATATCTGGAGAACGAGCTGGTGGATTAGAAATTGGCCTTTTCATTACATTTATGCTTGCAACTTTTGCGATAATTTTTGGAGCAAGAAAGCTTGTTACACCAGAAAGACAAAGCGGCTTAGTATTCGCTGTAGCTTTTGAATCTATTATTAAATTAGCTGCTTTATTATCAGTTGGTTTTTTTGTAACATTCGGTCTCTTTGAAGGCTTTGACGACATTCTCCTAAAAATAAAGCAATCGCAATTTAGTCATCTTCTATCTGTTGGTGTAGGTTATACTGAGTGGTTTACTCTTACTTACTTATGCATGATGGCTATTATTCTTTTGCCAAGGCAATTTCATATGGCGGTAGTTGAAAATTATGATCTTAAACATATAACAAAAGCTGTCTGGTTATTCCCGCTTTATCTCTTCCTGATTAATATATTTGTCTTACCTATTGCCTACGGAGGATTACTCTTAGGAGGAGATTACAAAGAAGCAGACTATTTTGTTTTAACATTACCTCTAAGCCAAGGCGAGAAATACCTCTCTTTATTTGTTTTCATCGGTGGTTTTTCAGCTGCTACTGCAATGGTCATCGTTGAATCTCTTGCTTTAAGCACTATGGTTATGAATAGTATAGTTATGCCTGCACTCTTGAAATTCCAAAAGAGCCCAAGATTTCCCTCTATTATTATAAATATTAAAAGATTTATCATTTTCTTTGTAGTCTTTTTAGGCTATGTGGCAGCCGTCACTATTGGTGATCTCTATGCCTTAGTCGATATAGGTCTAAAATCATTTGTGGCAGTCTCAATTTTTGTTCCCTCTTTTCTAATCGGACTCTATTGGAAAAGGGGCACTAAAACAGGGGCGATAGCAGGTTTAATAGCAGGCTTTGTCGTATGGTTTTATACTTTAATAATTCCAGCACTTATGGAGGCTGGTTTAATCCAGCAATCAAGCTTCATTGGCCAATTAACGAAATCTGAATTTCTAAATGTTAGAAGCCTTTTTGGAATTACAGGTCTTGAAAAATGGACACACGTAGTTTTTTGGAGTCTACTCTTTAACTTACTCTTTTATGTCGGCTTTTCTGTTTTTTCAAAACAATCTAAAGAAGAAGAGATACAATCTTATTTTTTTGTTGACTGTTTCGATAGAGTAAAACAACCTCTGATATCGGGTTCGTACACTATAAATGATCTGGAAAACATCCTATCTCAGTATCTAGGACAAGTAGAGGCTAATAAGGCAATAGAAAATTTTCTGGCTTTAAAAAATAAAACTAGGACAGAGATCACATCGAATGAACTTACGGAATTACGTCACGAAGCAGAAAAGGTCTTAGCTGGAGCAATTGGAACTTCTATGGCTTCTATAATCTTTGAAAATAGATTGATCCTAACAGAGAAAGATAGAGGAGAACTTTCAGATTCTTTAAAAAATATAATAAGCAATCTACGGTTATCAAGGCAGGAGCTCTCTCAAGCTAACAGAGAGCTTTCCAACCTCAAAGAATTTACAGAAAATATCTTAGAGAGTACGCCCATAGGGGTTGTAACTATTGATGCCTCCTTTAAAATTAAATATTGGAATAGATCGATGGAAATATTGACCGGAATAAAAAAAATGGAAGCATTAAATAGTGATATATTTGATCTCATCCCTTGGGTCTCTAATGCTTTACTTGTCCAACAAGAACAAAAAGAGACAATAATCCAAGCACCTTTAATGCAAACCTTTAAGGTTAAAATAAGTCCCTTCAAAGATCCTGCTGGAGGTACAGTCATTACCTTTGAAGACATAACAGAGGCAGTGAAGTTAGAAAGGGAAAGAAAGAATATATTATCTATGTTTGCTCACGATATGAAAAATCCTGTTATTATAGCGCAGGGTGTTTTGGGTAGACTATTGTCTTGTAAGGCTGGTCCTTTGACGAATGATCAACGAGAATATCTTGAGATGCAGAAGGAAGAACTTCATAAACTTCAAACCCTAATAAGCGATTTTTTAGAATTCACCCGCTTAGAGACAAAAGAGTATAAGCCCAATCTATCACCAGTGGATATAATAAGTTTAATCAGGCAACAGATAGAAATGATAAAAATAGAAGCGGAAAAGAAAAAAGTTCAAATTTTTTTCGAATACGACGAAAATATTCCCTCCTTTATAAATATTGATTCAGTAATGATTGGTAGAGTGATCACTAATCTTTTAGATAATGCAATAAAATACAACTTACAAAATGGTAAAGTAATTATTAAACTTAAGAATAGGATTGAAGATATATTGGTCGAAGTAATAGATACTGGGATCGGCATTCCTGAGGAACACATATCTTATATATTTGATGCTTTCTATAGAGTTAGCCGAGAGGCTGGTGGTACTGGCTTAGGCCTGACAGTTACTAAGAATATAGTCGAATCCCATGGTGGTAAAATTTGGGTTGAAAGTAGAGTAGGGAAGGGTAGCACCTTTTACTTTACAATCCCTAAAAACCTATCTAACTAAAGGTGTTGCGATCTATTTTTCTACTACTTCCTTTTGTATTAGCTTTTTCTTTTAAAGCAGTTATTTTTTTATCTGCTGCTTATGCAGAAATTATAGTGTATGATACTGTTGCAATCAAAGATGAAGAGGTAATTCTAAAAATTGAAATAAGAGAAAGATTTGCCAAAAAGGGAGGAGAGCTTGTAGAAATTTTTATCGATGGTAAATCTATTGGTAAGGCTTTGTCGGGTATAGATGGTTATGCTTTCAAGTATTACAAGCCAAAAAGGGTAGGGGCTACAAAAATCTTTGTCAAATCTTCTACTGAGAGTTCCTTTGGGGTTTTGCTAGTTTTACCTAAAAAATCAAGAGTTTTTCTTGTAGAGTTTGAAGAGGGTCTATTAGAAAACAGACTGTTTCGCTTTGGCACTCCTATTAGAGAAGGAAGTCAGCAAGCTATAAAGGAGATCAATAAAAAATATCCTGTGATAATTTTACAAAGTGGTCTTTTAAGTGAGAAATTTATAAAAGATTTTCTAAGAAAACACGGTTTTATAGATTTGGCTGTTATTCCTTGTAAGAGAGGAGAGTGTTTTGAAATGCTTCTACAAAAAGGTTTACTTATAAAAGCAGTAGTAGGCAGTGGTTATAACATCGAGTCTAATAAAAGGGCAGATCCTTTGATTTTCAGCTTCGAAGAGAAAGAAAGCTCTATATACGTAGATGATTGGAATGATATTAAGAGAATTATACTGAGTAAACAAAAAGACTGAATGTTTAAGTCTTTCTAAGTTATAATATCAAATCAAAGTGATTCAAAGGTCATTTACTATTTCAATCCAAAAACAGTGAATAAAAAAATAGTATTTCTTTTTGTCTTATTCGGTATTTTCTTTATATTTTCCTTTTTATTTTTCCGTTCTTCCTATGTCTCTGAAAGGCTCAAAGATGCTATATTCCCAAAACTTGAAGACGCTTTGAATAAAAAAATAACTGCAGAAAGAATATATATAAACTTTTTCCCCTTATTTATAGCACTAAAGGATTTAAGGGTCTATAATTCAAAAGAATCTGAGGTGGTTTATATAAAGTCAGTAAAAGGATACATTAGTTTTTTTGATTTAATCGGTAAAAAAAAATCTATTAAGAAATTGATTCTTAAAGAACCAGTCTTAACCCTTAACCAAGAAGGACTTGATGAACTAAAAGCGGATTTTCATAAAATTGACAGTAATATTTTCAAGCCTTCTTCCTCTGAGAACATTCAACTACTATCAATTAAAGCCATTGAGATTGATAAAGGTAATTTAACCTTTATAGAGGATTCTTTTTCGATATCACTAAATAACTTGAGGGCTACTATTTTTTTAACAGATATCCGACAACTTAGACTTCGTGTAGAAAGAGCGATCTTTACTAAAAAAGACGATTTCAATGTGGACAGTAGCATTTATTTAGATATTATTTTGAAGGATAAAATCTTAGATATTAAATCGCTGAAAGTGCTTCTGAATGACTCTGCCTTGAAGTCAGAAGGCTTTTTAAATCTTAGAAATCTCTCAGGGGAATTTAATACTGAACTGAAGATTCTTGTCGACTCTTTGAAGACTATATTTGGACTTTCTAATAGGGGTGAAGGTTCGATAACAGGAAAGGGAACAATAAAGCTTTTAAATTTAAAACCAGATTTCAAAAATATTTTTTTGAACTTGACAGTGAAAGGAGAGATTTATTTAGAAACCCTTATGGAATTATTAAGAGTTAAAGAAAAACTTGAAGGAAAAACAACCTTCGAGGGTGTTTTAAGTGGACCCTTAGACGATATCAAATTCAGTGCTTCTGCAAACCTTCAAGGGGGAAATTTATTTAGCATAAATATAGACAAATTAAGCTGTAACATTTTTTATGAAAAGGGTAAAATGAGATTTTCTGATGGAGTGGCTTTGCTTTATGGGGGTACCGCCTCTGCTGAAGTAGAGATAAACTTACCCATTGTTAATCAATTCTCACTTAATATTTATGTTAAGGATGTCTCAAGTCAAGACATTTTTCAGCTAATTAAGTGGGATCCTATTATAGCACCCGGGAAAGTCGATGGTAGGATATCCTCTACAGGGAAATTTTTCAATCCTAACATAACTTTTGTCTATAAAAATTTATCATATGGTAAAAATATCAAAGAGAGAATAAGGGAAATAAGGGGTGAAATAATCTCTCATAATGGAATTTTAAATTTTAAGGAATTGAAATTCTTATCTCAAAAATCTAATTTAACAACTACTGGTATAGTAGATCTAAATAATAAAAGATTAAGCTTTACAGGAATAGGCGAGACGGCTGACTTCAGAGATATATTGGATCCTTACTTTATGGCATTATCTGGTAAAGGTTCTTTTGACATTAAGCTTACTGGAAGCTTTGAAGATCCAATTTTTGAAGTAACTCTAAACTCTAATGAATTATATCTTCATACTTCAGATTTAAATTTAGAAAATACTTTAAATAATAACATCATCTCCTTTGAACATCTGAAGACAACTTTTATTTATAACAAGGATCTTCTTTTAATTAAAAATCTGATTATTTCCAATAATACAGGACGGATTTTAACCGAAGGTAAAATTCATTTTAAAGGGGCATCAAAACTCTTTAATTTCGATAATCCTAAATATGATCTCCATATAAAAGCTTCAAATGTTGACCTTGAAATCATCGCCTCTACCATAAAGGGTCTGCCAAATTTAAAGGGTCTATTGAATGTAGACTTTAGCGTCAGTGGAATACCTGCTTCTTTAAGTTTCTTAGGAAATTTTCTTATTGAAAAGCCTTATTTTGATCGCTATCCTCTATCAAGTAGCATTAAAGGTAGTTTTACATATAAAGGAAAGGAGTTTTCTATTCATCGAGCCACTTTAGAAAATAAGGATTCCTATCTAAATATTAGCGGGATGTTCTCTTTAGATAAAAGATTTAAATTTAATGCCGAAAGTAAAAGAATAAGACTAAAGGATATCTCAATACCAACCTTAGATAAGTACTACTCAATCCCTTTAGAATTATTTTTAGATAATCTAACAATCAGAGGTGAAGGAACAATTGAAAACCCAAATATACAATTAAAGGCTAATTTAAATTTAAAGAAGAATAATAATACTGTAGCTCTTAATAGAGGTAGCCTCGATATAAAAGTCTTTCAAAGAGAGACAGATCTTAATTTATCACTCTTCAATGAAAACATTAGACTTAAGGGGAAGATCGGTTTGACAGAGAATCTTCCATGGTCAATTATCTTGGAATTCAAACCATTAAATTATGCGAGTCTTTTAAAAGGTACATTGAAAGATATGCCTGACGACATGGTTTTAAATTTTTCGGGGAAGATAGTAGCTACAGGGGATAGGAAAACCATCAACGGAGATATTAACTTTAATAGATTGTATTTATCTTCTTTTGGTGTATGGTTAATTAATAATAATGATCTCTCTCTAACTATTAATAATAACTTGATTAGAATAAATAAATTCCACATGCAAGGAATCGATACGGAATTTACAATTAGTGGGACTGCTCTATTAGGTGAATATTATGATCTACTTTTCGAGGGGACTTCTTCAATAGCTCCTTTAAAGGCTTTTTCCAGAGATATTGAATCTTTGAAAGGCAAGGCTTACTTTGTTATTTCACTCACAGGCAATTGGGATAGCCCAACTATTGATGGGGGTATTGATCTCGTTAATGGTTCTCTGACCTTTAAACATACACCTTATAGACTCACATCGATAGCTGCTTACCTATATGTGGATGGTGACAAGGTGGTGGTTAAAAATATAGATGGAAAGGTAGGAGGCGGTGAATTTTCAGCTCATGGTACAATTTCTCTTCATGGATTAAATATTAAGAATTTTCTTTTTATATCTAAATTAAAAGATATAACAATCCAGCCAATGAAAGATGTATGGATGAATTTCGATGGAGATCTATACTATAAAGGCACGCTGAAATCTCAGGAGTTAACAGGAGATATTTATATTAAAAGATCCAGTTATAATCAAAGATTTGAGTGGAAAAGTTGGCTTTTAGATATGCGCAAAGCAGAAAGCCTCAGGATTAATACTTCCAAGTTAGGACAAACAAGTCTAAATGTAAGAGTTATAAGTGATAACTTGATAATTAATAACAATTTAGCCGATGCTATAGCGAAAATGGATATTTTATTGAAAGGCACTATTGGCAGACCTATTCTGTTAGGTAAGATGTATACTGATAAAGGGAAATTTTATTTTAGAAGTAATGAATTTAAAGTTTTAAAGGCGAGGATAGATTTTATCAGTCCCGAAAAAACCACTCCTAGTTTCGATATCGTGGCGGAAACGAGAATTAAGAATTATCAAATCAAACTTATCCTTTATGGAGATATCGAAAATTTTAATCTTTCTCTAAGTTCTGATCCAATTTTAAATGAAGGTGATATCCTAAGTCTTTTAACAGTTGGCTATTTAGATAAACAATTAAAAGGACTTGAAGGAAGCGTTGGAACGAGTGAAGCAACCTCTTTTATTGCAGGAAAACTTCAAGAAGTTCTCGAAGAAAGAATTAAAATAATTACTGGAATAGATAGAATTCAAGTAGATCCTCAAGTTTCAAAGGTCACTGGGACGATTAATCCAAGAATTACCGTTTTAAAAAAGATCTTAGATGGTAAGATGCAAATTGTATATAGTGTATCTACAGCAAATAATGAACAGCAAACTTGGAGATTTGAATACTTTATAGATAAAAGTATATCCTTAATTGGAGAAAGGGATGAGAAGGGCGGCATAAGCGGCAATATCAAATTCCGCTTTGAATTTAAGTAATGAATATTTTGAGAAATCTATTTAAAAGTATCTCTTCTGCATTTATTATCCTATTTTTTCTTTTAAATTTCTTAACTAATTCCTCCTCTAGTGAAATAGCTGTTAAATTCCCAATTTCAAATATAGAAGTTATTGGACTCTATTCAATAAAAGAGGAAGAATTACTTGAACTTTTAGGACTCAAGAGAGGAGATATCATCGATTTTGATTCTTTAAAAATAGGAATCAAGAGAGCTTTTTTAAAGGGGATTTTTGAAAATTTAATAATAGAGGGCAATCAAGAGCTTTCTCATATTGTTGTTAAAGTAGAAGAGAAAAGAATTATTGAAAAAATAGAAGTATTACAAAATGACTTTTTTTCAAAAGGCTTTATATTAAGAAACCTAAAAATTGAAAAAGGAAGTAGGTTAAATATTAAAAAGATTGAAGAGGGAATCTCCCTTTTACTCGAACAAATAAAAAAAAGAGGGTTTACTTCCGCTAACATTACCTATTCTATAGAATTAGAAGGAAGAAACAAGTGTGTTTTAGTTTTAAATGTTCAAGAGGGATCGCCAACCTTTATCCAAAAAATAGTAGTTCAACCTGAACCTTCAGAGACAATTAAATCCCTTTTAGACGTTTCGGTGGGAGATATCTATGATCAATTAAAGATTGAGAGAATGGAAGAAAATTTCATCAATTATTTTAAAAAACAAGGATATATAGGTGTATTTATCAAAAATGACTTTAGAGATGGAATCCTTACAATAAATTATAGCATTGGTAAAAGACTGGAAATTAACATAATTGGTAATGAAATGGTCGATACTTCAACATTAATGAAGATTATCGATATTCGTGAAGTAAACGATCTAAGCGACGATCTTATAGATGAAATAAAGACGAGGCTACTTCTTATATATTATCAGAATGGCTATGCCTTTGCTGATATAATTCCGATAAAAACTGTAAATGATGATAAAATTATTTTAAGTTTTTATATTTTTGAAGGAATTAAGTACACAGTAGATAAGATTTTCCTTACAGGGACTTCATTACAAGAGGATAAAATAAAAAAAATTCTTAATCTTAAAGAAGGTGGTATTTATAATAGAGAATATTTAGATCAAGATCGAAACAATATTAGAGAGCTTTATCACTCCCTTGGATACATTGAAGCAGAAGTATATGATCCTGATGTAAAACTAAATGGTGAATTAATAGAAATAGAATTTTTCATTTATGAAGGTCTTCAAGTAGTGGTAAACGAGATTTCTGTGAAAAATAATCAAGTTTTTAGTAACGAACACCTTTTGAAGGAAATACCCCTTAAAATAGGTAGTCCCTATAACGAAATAGACATAATAGACTCTCGTCGAAAGATCTTAGAAATTTATCAAAAGGCTGGCTATATTAATGCAAAGGTTTCATTTGAAACCTCCTTTAATGGTACTAAAGCATCTGTCGTCTTTTCAGTTATTGAAGGCAATATATTTTATTTTGGTAAAAATATTTTCATAGGGAATGAAAAAACAAGACCCGAAGTAATTAAAAGGGAATTACAACATGAAGAGAATAAACCTCTAAATTATATTTTAACCTTTAAGGAAAAACAACAAATACAAAGACTTGGACTTTTCAGGGATGTGCAGATAAAGCTCTCAGATTATACTTTTGACAACAAAAGGGATGTCCTCTACTACCTTGAAGAAGAGAATCATGGTGCTTTGGAGTCTGGTTTTGGTTATGGAGAATACGAAAAATACAGATTTTTCATAGATTTAAGCCATAGGAATCTTTGGGGCATGAATAGATTTGGCTCTATAAGAACCGAATTAAGCAGCCTTGAAAGACGACTTTCTTTTATCTATACAATGCCATATTTTTTAATTAATGAGTTAACTTTGAAATCGATGTTCTTATGGGAGAGTAAAAGAGAAAAGAGCCTCGACACTAAGGAAATATTATATAGACTGAGGCGTAATAATTTTTCTATTGGAATAGAAAAGACCTTCAATAGGAATATCAAGTCTGAAGTATATTATGATTTTTCTGTTGTAAAGACCTCAGATGTTAAACCCGATATAATTTTAAGTAAAGAAGATGTAGGCACACTAATAATTAGTGGCTTTAGGCCTGGCATAATATATGATAAGAGAGATAATCCTTTCGAGCCTACTGAAGGTTTTCTGTTAGGATTTTCATCAAAACTTGTATCGAGAGTATTTTTCGGAGAAGCCGATTTCGTGAAAATAAATCTTTATGGTAATAAATATTTCAAGTTATCGGAAGGAATAATTTTTGCGATTTCTTTAAGAGGTGGAATAGCAAGGGGTTTTCATAAGACTCAAGAATTACCAATTGTAGAAAGATTTTTTCTGGGAGGAAGGACCACAGTGAGAGGTTATGCTCAAGACACCCTAGGACCAAAAGGCACAGATGGTAACCCCACAGGAGGTAATGCCTTTTTAATGGGTAACTTTGAATTGCGAGCTTACACTAAGAAAGGGTTTGGATTGGTAGGATTTATAGATGCTGGTGAGGTATGGCAAAGGATAAATCAAATAAAAATTTTTGATTTGAAGTTTACTACTGGGATCGGTATTAGGTATAAAACTCCTGCAGGTCCCTTAAGGATAGATTATGGTCACAAATTAAATAGGGTTAGCGGTGAAAGCAAAGGAGAGATACACTTTAGTATCGGACATGCTTTTTAATTTTTTTTATTTCTTTGTTATAAGAAAAGTCAGAAAGCTCTTAATTTTTTATTTAATCTTTTTATTTATCCCCACAGTTATTTTCGCTGAAAATATAGTTATTGACAGACTTGTTGCATATGTCGATGATTATGCCATTACACTCTCAGAACTTGAAGCAGAATATGAAAGAATGCACAAAAATAATCTTTTAATCACCAAAAAAGAAGTTTTGCAGACTATTATAAACAAAATTCTACTTATAAAGGAGGCTAGAAAATTAAGGTTAGAACTGGGCTCAGAAGATGAATTAATAAATCAATATATTGAAATAGTAATTAAGTCTAAACTGTTAGTTAAAGAGGAAGAGGTACATGAATTCTATAAAAAAAATATTGAAAGTTTTAAAGAGAGAGATTATCTCTCTGTGAAAGATCAGATAGAGATTTTGTTATTCGAAAAGGAGTTTAATGAGCTTTTAAAGAGCCATATTAAAGAATTAAGGAGAAAAGCAAATATAAAGGTTTTTTTAAATGATATCGATACATCTCTAAAAAGATAAATAAACAAATAAATCATTTTATCTTTATTTTTAATAAAGATTGAGAATCACTGCATATTCATCACATTCGGGAAACTTTGGACATTTTAGGCAGTCGCCCCAAATCTTTTGAGGTAATTTACTTTTATCGATCTCTTTGAAGCCAAGTTTCTTAAAAAAATCCGGCTGGTATGTAAGAGCAAAAACTCTCTTTATCCCAAGATTTTTCACATCATTTAAACATCTCTTAACTAATGCTTTACCTATACCTTTTCCTTGATACTCTTCTTTTACAGCCAAAGATCTAATTTCAGCGAGGTCTTCCCAGACGATTTTTATTGAACATACACCTTTAATTATTCCATTTTCTTCATAAATAAAAAATTCCCTTATAGATTCATAAAGTTCATTCAAGGAGCGAGGTAACATGGTTTCTTTTTTAGCAAATTCATTGATAAATCTATGTATTTGTCTAACATGTGCAATTTTTGCTTTTTTAATTACTACTTTTTTGGGCACTGTCTAAAATTCCTCAAAGAAATTCAATTTTTTATTTATAATCACTCCCTCTAAAATACCATAATCGCTAACTATTAGGTGATCGAAATCGAATACTTCCATGAATGTTTGGAGTATCAATGTTCCCGTTATAATAATATCAGCCCTATCCGGTTCAAGTCCTATGATATGGCTTCTCTTCTGCAAGGGAAAATTAATCAATTTTTGTAATAACTCTGAGAGGGTAGGGCGAGAAATTCTATGCAAATGGACTTTTTCACCATCGTATTTTCTAAGCCCCATATCTATTGTAGCTACCGTTGTAGGGGTCCCACCTGTTGCAATGAAGATAGCTTTGGAAGTCTTTGTTTTTGAAAGAAGTTCTTTTAAGCCTTTACTTTCGATTTCGGAAATAATATAGTCTTTAATTAATTTAATTTGGATAAGGTCAGGTGGATCTGTAGTAATAAAGCTTTTGAATAATCTAATAGCGCCTAAAGGCAAACTACCTTTTTTAAATTCTTTATATGACTTCTTAACGTTTTCTATATAGATCCATTCGGTGCTACCACCGCCAATATCTATAACTAACATTTTATCCCAATAAAAATTTTTCTGATCTTGATAAAGTCCATATAACACGCCAGTTAAGACAAACTCTGCTTCCTTTTCCCCTGAAATGATTTCTGCATTGATTCCGATAATATCTCGTGCTTTATCTATTAATAGATGACTATTTTTTGCATCTCTCAATGCGCTTGTCCCAACAGCGATTACATCTTTAACTTTAAATTGTCCATACATTTTTTTAAATTCTATAAGACAAGTTATTGATTTATCGATATTTTCTTGTCTTAACATGCCATCTTTCTGCACCCCTTCAGCGAGTCTCGTAACACATCTTAAAGAGGCCTTTCTTGTAAGTTTTTTATCTCTGAGAGAAGCAATAAGGAGTCTGAGGGTATTAGAACCTATGTCAATGGCTGCAATAAATTCTTCTTTTAAGCTACTCTGTTTCATAATAGATTTTTACTATGGCAGCTTCACTACGAAATAGAGGGACTTTAATCAATTCCTTTGTCCGTCTTATTTTTACTTCAATATAATCTTCTTTTAAAGATCTTTCTCCAATAATGACTTGGAGAGGTATCCCAATTAAGTCAGCATCCTTAAACTTAACACCAGGTCTAACGTTTCTATCATCGATGAGCACATCCATATGCTTATCAGTCAAGGTATTATAGATCTCGGATAAATTTTTATATAATGATTCTGCGATCTCAACAGTTCTTGTGTCAGCCATGTTCAAAGGTAGAATATGGATATCGAATGGGGCGATAGCTTTGTTCCATATAATGCCATCTTCATCATGATTCTGTTCGACGACTGCAGCAGCTATCCTTGCAGGACCGATACCATAGCTACCCATTATTAAAGGTTTTTCATTTCCATTTTTATCTAAGAAAACTGCATTGAGAGGAGCAGAATATTTAGTGCCTAATTTAAAGATATTTCCAATTTCGATAGCTCTCTCAATTCTTATAGGTCCTTTACATTTGTGGCAAAAATCTCCCTCCTTAGCTAAATGTATGTCGTGCCATTCAGTTTTAAAGTGTAAATCTGGCTTGACTCCTCTTAAATGGTAATCTTTTTTATTTGCACCAGTTATAAAGATGCCCCCTTTTAGTGAAAAATCTGAAATAATTCTGCCGCTATAATTAATGGGACCAATATAACCAGCTTCTACCTTAAAGTGATCAATAATTTCTTCTTTGGTGGCTGGCCTAAAAGGACCTATTATTTTAGTAAGCTTTTTTTCATGTAGTTCTTGATCGCCTCTGACTAAGACCAGCACTAACCCTTCCTCAGATAAAATACATAAGGCTTTGATAAATAAAGAAGGGGGAACCTTTAAAAAGTCTGATAATTCGTTAATCGTTTTTTTATTTGGAGTATAAATTTCTTCTGTTACATCCCATTCAGGAAAATTTATGAAAGGTGGAAGAGATCTTGCAATTTCGATATTGGCAGTATATCCACAGCTGTCACAGATTACAATTTCATCTTCACCAGCTGGGCTTGGCGCCATGAATTCATGAGCGTAAGCACCCCCCATCATTCCTGGATCAGATTGAACCTGATAAAATTTAAGACCACACCTTTTGAATATTCTATGGTAGGCTTCTGCATGCCTTTTATAACTTATTTCAAGACCTTCTTCATCTGCATCAAAACTGTAACTGTCTTTCATTATAAATTCGCGGGTTCTTAATATGCCGCTTTTTGGTCTTGCTTCATCCCTCAACTTTGTTTGTATTTGATACCAAATTTGTGGCAGTTCTCTATAGGATCTAATTTCCTTAGAGGCTAACCAAGCCATTATCTCCTCATGGGTCATACCTAAGCACATATCTCTACCATTTCTATCTTTCAGTCTAAACATCTCATCTTTAATCTCATACCAGCGTCCTGTAGTCTGCCAAATCTCAGCCGGATGGAGTATAGGCATAGTGATCTCTTGAGCATTAATCGATTCCATTTCTTCAATTAGTATCCTATTGATTCTGTTCAAAACACGCCAGGACAGAGGTAAAAAGATATAAAGTCCAGCTGCTAACTGTCTGATATAGCCAGCCTTTAGTAAGAGTTTATGGCTGATAGCTTCTGCATCAGAGGGAACTTCTCGTAAGGTTGGAATAAATAGTTTTGTATAACGCATTTAAGCCTCCGAGTAAATTTTCTAAAATATATAATACTTTATTTGCTTTAAATTAATCATCAATGTTAAAGCTTCCACATTTATCGATAGAAGTCTTAAAATTAAAAATATCTTCTTTTAGTCTCAATAAAAAACTTCGCTCTTCTGTCTCTTAGCCTTTTAAAACTGCTAATTTTACACACCGTAGCCTTGCTTTTTTATAAAATATAAATTTTTCTGTATCTACATATATCTTAAGGCAGAGCTTTCATCTATGCCTTATTACTTTATATTCTACTTCAGAAAAGCTACCTCATTCTCTCTAAGTCTTTGTCTAAGAAAGCTAAATATTAAATGATAAAACATGAATGTAATTTTAAATTTTACATAATATATCTTATCGGACATAAAAAATAAACTAAAATTGTTGATAACTTGTTTTTAACTCTGTTAATTAAAAAGGAACTCAAAAAATAAAAAAAGTTGATTTAAAAAATGTGTAACTCTTAAGCAGATAAAATTATTATTAATTTTAATATTTTTGGATTGTATTTAGAGATTTTCCTATAGCTAAACCTTTGTAATACTTTTCTATCATTATTTTAAAGATAATTCCTTCTTTTACTCCTTGGTTTTTGGGTATTAAAACCTTTATATAGTCTTCTGTAGTTCCATTAAAACCCTCTTCACTTTCACTCTCTACAATCACATTTTTAATCTTACCGATGTTCTTATAAATGTATAATCGTTTTTTCTCTTGACCTAAAATTTTTAATTTTTTTGAACGCTCCTTCTTTGAGTTTTCATCTACTTGCATTGGTAAAGTTGCTGCTTTAGTTCCTGGTCTAGGTGAAAAAGAAAAGACGTGTATATAAGTAAAAGGTATATTTTTAATTAAATCCTCAGTATTTCTGAATGCTTTATCATCTTCGCCAGGGAAGCCGACGATCACATCAGTCCCAAGTCCAATCTCTCCAAAAAGATAAAGAATTTTCTGAATTTTTTTTATATACTCCTTCATAGTATATTGCCTATTCATATTTTTCAGTATCTTATCATCGCCACTCTGAAGTGGTATATGAAGATGTTTGCAGATTCTATCGGACGACATTGTCTCTAATAATTCATCATTAACCTCGTTAACTTCTAGAGAACTCAATCTTAAGCGAATTACTTTAGTTTTTTCTAAAATTAGCTTTAATAGTTTAGAAATAGAAAGAGGTGGATTTAAATCACACCCATAGGAGCCTATATGGATACCTGTCAGAACAACCTCTTTGAATCCAGAATTTTCATAACTGATTATTTCTCTGACAATTTTATGGGGTGGGACGCTTCTTGCAGACCCCCTTATTAAGGGAACTATGCAATAAGTACAAGAATTATTACAGCCATCTTGAATTTTAACGGTTGGTCTATGTCTTTTTGGGATGTAAGTTCTTTCAGATGCCTTAAAATTTTTGCTAAAAGTGGGAATTATTATCTTACTAACATCATCCTTATGTTCATTATTTAAGATAATTATATTAGAATCTATAGCCTTCACTTTTTCAGGATAATATTGTGAATAACAACCTGTCACTATGACTTTCACATTTTTTTTTAGATACCTCTGAATAAGTTGGCGAGATTGCTGTTCAGCCTTTGCCGTTACTGCACAAGTGTTTATAATGCAAATTTCGGGTCTCTCTAAGTCTTTATCAACTATCTCATGTCCTAACTCAAAAAGAGCCTTCTCAATGTAATTGCTTTCAGCCTGGTTAGTTTTACATCCAAGGGTTAAAATAGCAAATTTCATTTAGTTAGACTATACTTCCAAGGAGGGAGTGTCTGTTGGCTTTAGTTATTAGTATTTTTACAACATCACCTTCTTTAAGGTCATCTTTTTTTGGGATTATACAGATCTTATTAGTCCTCGTTCTACCCATGAATTTCTCGATTTCCTTTTTAGGGAGTCCTTCGAGTAATATCTCTTGATAAGTTCCTTCAAGTTTTTTGTTCTTTCTCTCTGTTATCTCATTTTGAATCTCTATTATTTCGTAAAGCCTTCTCGATTTGACCTCCTCATCTACCTGCCCACTCATTTGAGAAGCGACTGTTCCTTCTCTCTTCGAAAATTTAAAAGAAAAAATACCATCAAATTCAATCTCTTTTAATGCTCTTATAGTTTGCAGGTGGTCCTCTTCAGTTTCTTGAGGAAAGCCAGCTATAATATCAGAAGTGATAGCTATGTCAGGAACTTCTTTTCTAAGTTTCTGAATTTTCGATAAATAGTCGTAATAGGTATACTCTCTATTCATCAATCTTAAAATTTTTGATGAGCCTGATTGTAAAGGTAAATGTATATGTTCACAAACCTTATCTAAATCTTTAATTGCTAAAATAAGCTCATCAGAAAGATCCTTAGGATGGGAGGTTATAAATCTGATCCTTTCAATACCTTTTACTTCATTAATCTTTACAAGTAATTGGGGGAAATTTAATTCACTCCTATAGGAATTAACATTCTGACCTAAGAGAATAACCTCTTTAATTCCCCTTGAAGCTAATTCTTTTACTTCGTTGATAATAGATGTGTGAGTCCTACTTTTTTCAGGACCACGAGTATAGGGAACGACACAATAACTACAAAAATTATTGCAACCATACATAATGTTGACATAGGCTATAATAGGGCTATATCTCTTTATGGGCAAGTCGGTGTCTGTGAGTGAGGGATTTTCATCGATAGCTAAACCATAAAAATCTTTATTGAGAAAATCTTTAAGAAGATGTAAATTTTGTGTACCAAGAACGAAATCTACGTAAGGAGCCTTCTCAAAAATTTTTGAGCCATAGTGCTGAGCAATACAGCCAGCAACAGCAATTTTAATTGAGGGCCTTTTTTTCTTTAAACTTTTAATCTTTCCAAGTTGACTAAAAAATTTCTGCTCAGCCTTCTGCCTGATACTACATGTATTGAAAATTATTATATCGGCATCGATAGGGTTTGCTGTTTCTTGGTATCCCTCAGCATCAAGAATACCAGCCATTTTTTCAGAATCGTGAAAATTCATTTGACAGCCAAAGGTTGTAATATGATATTTCTTCATAAACTACTCTAAGTTTTGGAATTTTTTGAACTCTTTTGCTAAATCCTCAGGCAATGTGATAATAAGTTCAGAATTTAAGATTTTTTGTAGATAATAATCGTCATTTCTATAATTTTTATAGGGATTTTGTCTAGTCATTATTTTTAGTAAACAATTGAAGCCTTTATTTATTGACGAATTTCTTGCTGATATAAAGCTAAAATTAAAACTCATAAACCCTAAGCTTTCATAAAAGGAGAGTATTTTAGAGATCCCTGAGCAAAGATCTCTCACATCCTCTAACGAAAAATCTATAAAATCGCATTTACTTTCATGTATACCAACTATCTCATTATTACCTGTTGGAGAGTAAGGAACGAGCCAATGCCAATTGCCTAAATTACAAAGATAACGTTCATTTATTTTCTTTTCTTCATTAATTAAGTCATTAAAGTAGTTAGAATTATTTTTTTTATGATAATCATAGGTAGCCTCAAAAAGCTTCTTATTATATGAATAAGGGACGGTCGTTATTAATAACTGTAAGTGTGGATGGACAATACTCGCTCCTGCAGGGAATAGATAATTAGCATTAAGAGTTAAATATAATGGTGAATCATCATTCTTGTAAATTGATTGAACAAAAATTTGAGTAGCTAAGAAAGCATCTGTTAGCAGTTTTTCAGTAAACTGATTAGGTCTTAAAAAGTGAGATCTGGATATCGAGATTACAGCGTGATATTTCCCTATTGGAAAAAGGTTTGGGAATAATGACGCTTCACCTTTTTTAATTCGACCCTCTTCAGTCAATTTGCTTGGATACTTAGGGGTACTACTGTCAACTTTATTATCACAGAGAATACAATTTTTGATACTTTCATTTACCATTTCTTCAATTAACTTTTCATCGGCTTGTCCATAAATTGTCTTACTTTTACCTTTAAGGAGTTTGTTATAAATACTTGTATTCCCTAATAATGGATCAAAGCGGACCTCCACTTCGAAGGATTCTTCTTCATAGTTTTTTAGTGAATTAAGAAAGCTTCCTCTTTGGATGATTCTTTCAAATTTAATCCTAGACATATTTAAGTTCTTTGAAAAATCTGCTGTACTTATCCTGTATTTTTGAAATTCAATATCTTAAGTCTATTTTAACTTTTTATTTTAATTAAAACAGTTTTAAATTAAATAACACAATCCTTAATCAGAAATCTGTACAGGCTCCCCTGTCTTGCGCGTTAGGGCTTGATAAAGCTTTTTTTTATCAATTGAATCCAATAAAAATTTCTTTGATAGTAAAGAAAAAGCTTCTCCGAAATAATTATTATCATACATATCGTCCTCATGGACTTCTATGAAAACCTTTCCATCCCTCGTACCTATCTTTACAGGTTGCCTAATAATTCGAACTTTTGTACCGTTCTTAACAAGTCTATATAGAGTGGGGATATCCTCTGGGTATAATCTAATACAACCATGACTAACCTTTCTACCAACCCCCCATGGTTTGTTAGTACCATGTATAAGGTATGATGGCAAAGAAAGTCTCAGGGCATGGCTTCCTAAGGGATTATCTGGTCCTGGGGGTACGACCTTTGGTAGATGGGGTTTTTCTGCTCTAACTGATTCCGGGACATACCAAGTTGGTTTTTCGACTTTCTGTATAATTTTAAAAGTGCCCAGGGGGGTATCATATCCTTCTCTTCCTATACCGATTGGAAAGGTTCTAACGAAATTTTTACCATTCGATCGAAAAAAATAAAAGAGCCTCATTTCGGATAAATTTATTATAATTCCTTCATAGTCATTACTTTCAGGCAATATCCAGGAGGTTGGAATGTTGATATTTCTGCCTACTCCAGGTAAGTAAGGATCTACTCCAGGGTTAGCAGCTACTATTTCATTGTATCCTAAGTTAAATTTTCTGGCAATTTCTATCAGAGATTCTGTTTCTTTAACTGTATAACTTCTTTTGAGTCCTATAACTGTTGATTCCTTGTTAAAAGAATAAACTTCAGAAAAAGAGAATTTTGTGTTTACTAAGACAGAAAAAGCAATGAGAAAAGCTATTAAAAGCCTGCAAGACATATATAACTTTAATATAACGATCCTTAAAAATAAATTCAAGTAATTGATTATAAAATTAAAATATATTAATCATTAGAAATAGCTTAAAGACACTTTAAAATATGCAATGAATGGTTTGGATAAATAGCCCTACCCTTTTGCTTTAAATTATTACCCTTTTTTTCATTAACCGGATGGAGAAAGGTAAAAGAATTATGGCTACTACGAACATCCACAGAATATCGTCTATAATTATATAGACTTCACCTGAGGCTAAAGCTCGCGATACATTAACAAGATGAAATAGGGGAGTGAAATAGGCAATATATAACACTATGGAAG
>JAOAEO010000099.1 GCA_026416735.1 Thermodesulfovibrionales bacterium | reverse complement strand
AAGGCTTTCAGAGGAAATAGAAGAGCTAACAGAGAAATTATTTATTGTCTATGAGAAAAAACTCAGGAGATATGAAAGTGCTTAAGCATAATTTTATTTCAAAGAGATTTTATTTTGAGGAAATACGGAAAACTAAAAAATAGAAGATTTTACAAAGATAACCAGAAGTAATTGATGTTATATTAATTTTAACTAATTCAAATTTTTAAAAAGGGAATCGAAATTAAAAAGATAGTTGACTCTCACAACTTTCTATCTCTTTACTACATAAAAAGAGGGTATAAAAACCAATTTTCATATCGATTTTAAATTAATTGACACATCCCTTTGAAGACTCTAAAAACCTTTTATCCTTTGAATAGATATAATGCATACAATTCCTATGAGTTTCTCTTATACAGATCTTTATGTCTGCATCTTTTATAAGTTTAAGAAAATTACCTGAGGCATCACATCTCAACCCCTCAGGATGGCCCTTTAAATACTCACATATTGATTGCGAGTTACATATGCTAAACACCTAACTACACCTCTTTACTTGTTTTATTTTCGATATATTACTTAGATTTTGTTACAGAAATTTTAAAATAATATTAATTTTCTGTTACAAAATTAAACTTGTTATGATAAGATTCATCGGTAAAAACTTGAGTCAAATCAAATTAAATAAAGACTTAGCATAGAGATATCAAATAGAGAAAAGTTACCCATTTATTTCAAAATTACAAAGCAAAAACTGATCTATATCTCCCAAATCTAAATATAATATAAAGAAGAAGGCAACCAATTTTTAGATTTAAAATTTAAACCCTAAGTGGAAAAACAAAGGAATTTTGAAAAACTAAATTATGTAGTATTCAGGTCTTCTATCTTTAAATAAATCATTATATTGATTAATCGATTTATCTGTAGCCAATTTCAGATCAATCTCTGCCACTAAAAACTCTTCTCTTTTTTTAGAAGCGCGAACGATTATATCACCCTGAGGTGAGACTATCTGACTCATTCCTATAAAATCATAGGACTTCCCATTCTTTCTATTTTCCGCTCCTACCCTGTTTGCTGTTATTGCAAATATTCTGTTTTCAAGACACCTAAAGGGCATTGCATGGGGGCAATAGGGTAAGACGAGATTAGAGGGATGGGCAACGATCTCTGCTCCTAAAAGAGCCAATGTTCTCATAGACTCTGGAAAAAACCAATCAAACCAGATCATTATCCCTATCCTGCCTATATCAGTTTCCCAAACCTTAAAACCAGTATTGCCAGGCGAGAAGAATATCTTCTCCTCAAAAAAGAGATGGGTTTTTCTGTATACCCCTATGAACCCCTTTGGACCAGTCAAAATAGCTGAATTATAAAATTTGTCACCCTCTTTCTCTGGTATGCCCGCAACAATAAAGATATCCTTTCTCATCGATACCTCAGAGAGTAACAAAGTAGTTTCGCCATATGGAACCTCTTCTGACAAATCAGCCACTTCATCCTTCGAGATAAACTGATATCCCGTTGCAAAAAATTCTGGTAAGACAATTAGATCTGCTTCAACATTTTCAATCTTTTTTATGGTCTTTTTAAGATTCTCCCTTTTTTTGCCAAAAGATGGTCTCAGTTGATAAAACCCAACTTTTATCATATTTCAAACTCTGTCCCCTCTAATTAGAAAATGTAACTTTAATTATCTAATACCTTCCACCAATCTATCAATTTTAAATAATTGAGAAAATATTTCCTCAAAAATTGTAAAATATATGTATTTTACAACCTCTTTAAAAGTTTAAGAAAATTATAACTCAAGATATAAACTTTCAAGTAGTATCCAAGAAGAAGTCAAATATATGAGGTAGCCCTTTTAAGAAGTTTTGTAATCATACTTTATTATAATTAAGCCATAAAATGAGACTGGAGACTATTTTTAGCACAGAAACACTACATTCAAAAGTATTGGAGTTAGCAAACAAAATTTCTTCAGACTATAAAGATAGTGAGATTTTCGCTATAGGTATTTTAAAGGGTGCCTTTATCTTTTTTGCTGATATTATCAGAGCTATAACAGTACCAACCTATATTGACTTTATGATAGCGTCAAGCTACCAAGACACTTCCTCAACGGGAGTAGTAAAAATTCACTCTGACATCTCTGCCAATATTGCTAATAAAGACGTATTATTAATCGACGATATAGTCGATACAGGGATATCATTGAATTTTATAAGAAATCATTTGCTTAAAAAGAATCCTGCTACCCTTAAAATATGTGTGCTTTTTGATAAAAAAGCTAGAAGGGTTATCGAAGTACCTATAGATTATGTTGGATTTGAGATCCCTAATGAATTTGTAGTAGGTTACGGTCTTGACTATAATAATAAATATAGGAATTTACCCTATCTTGCAATTTTAAAAAAATAATTTGTAGAGGTTTAAATGTACAAATTAATGATAGAAACAGGTTTCTCTGCAGCACACCAGCTTAGAGGATACAAAGGTAAGTGTGAAAATCTTCATGGACATAACTGGAGAGTCCAGGTCTTTGTAACTTCAGAGACTCTAAATGAAATAGATTTAGTCATAGACTTTCATGAACTTAAACAAATTACAAATGAAATAGTCTCTACCCTCGACCATAAAATGATTAATTCTGTCTTCCCTTTTACAGAAAAAAACCCCTCTTCCGAGAATATTGCCAAATGGATCTTTGATGTTTTAAAGGAAAAATTAAAAGAAAAACAAAACAATTTAAAGGTTTCTACCGTTACCGTCTGGGAGTCTTCAACAGCTTCTGCCTCATACTACGAATAAGAAGGAGTAAGATTTTGATAAATACAGAATTTGCTAAATTTATTATCGACAAAGCCATTACAGAGGGTGCATCAGAGGCTGAGCTTTATTTTAGAAGTACAAAGAGATTAAGCGTTGAAGTGAAAGATCAAAAGATAGAGACTTTAGAGTCATCTTTAACCTTTGGTTATGCTATAAGAGTCATAAAAGACAGAAAAATCGGGTTTTCCTATTCCAACGATCTAAAAATTGCCGAAAAGGTTATGTTAAATGCACTGGAAGCATCAAAATATGTTGAGCCCGATGAAAATCTCTGTCTACCCCTTTATGAAACCCCGACAAATGTGGCGGTCTTTGATAAGAAGATAGATACTATCACTGAAAAAGATGCTCTCGATGCCATCATGTTAATGGAATCAGCAGCCTTTAATGTAGATAAAAAAATAAAAAAAACGAGGAAAGTTTCGGGAGCCTTTTCAACTTCTAATACATATATATTTAATTCTCATGGATTGATAATAGATTATCCAGCCACAGCTTGTTCAGCACAAATAATGGCTATTGCCGAAAATGGTAGCGATAGCCAAGCTGGCTGGTATTACAGTGGAAGCAGAATTTTAGATGATATTGATTTCAAACAAACGGGTGAACAGGCGGCAAAAAGAGCTCTAAGCCTTCTTCAGGCAAAAAGAATCAATTCAATAAAAGGCTTTGCTTTAATAGATAATTCAGTTGTAGTAGATTTTTTAGGTATTCTTGCCAATTCTTTGTCATCAGAATCTATTCAAAAAGGTAAATCCCTCTTTTTCAACAGGATTGGACAGCAAGTGCTATCTAAGAAGATTAACATAATTGATAGCGGCACTATTAATCATAAGTTAGGAAGCCGCCCTTGTGATGATGAGGGGGTTTCAACACAGCATAAAGTTTTAATTGAGAACGGCTTTTTGAAAAATCTCTTGTACAATACTTATACCGCAAAGAAAGATGGTGTCAAATCTACAGGGAACGCCTATAGAGGAGGATATAATAATCCACCATCTGTAGGACCAACTAATTTATTCATTGAACCAGCTTCTAACGTTACAACATATGGTCTCAACGAACTCTTCAAAGCAATAGATAGGGGTATATATGTCATTGAAACTATGGGAATGCACACTACAAATCCCATTTCTGGAGATTTTTCTGTTGGTGTTTCAGGATTATGGATAGAAAAAGGAGAACCAAAACATCCTATCAAGGAAGCTATGATCTCAGGGAATTTGTTAGAGCTTTTTACAAAAATAGTAATGATTGGCAGTGACACAAGGTTTTATGGCAATCTCGGTTCTCCTTCCCTTTTGATAGAAGATGTCGATATAAGCGGTTAAACAGGTTTCTAAAAATTAAGGAGGAATTTTAATGGATTACTTTTTAACAGAAGAGCAGCAAATGATCAAAGAATTGGCACGACAAATATCTGAAGAGAAGATCATTCCTATTAGAGCTGAACTCGATGAAAAAGAAGAATTCCCAAGAGAGATTATGCAAGTCATTGCAAAATCAGATCTGTTGGGATTATATATACCCGAGGAATATGGAGGGCTTGGCAAAGGGAGCTTTGATTTGTGTATAGCCATCGAAGAATTCTCAAGAGCCTGCTTAGGTGTAGCTACTACTTATGCCGCCAATGCCTTAGGAACTTATCCTATAATGCTTTTTGGGTCTGAAGAACAAAAAAAGAAGTACCTCCCAAAGATAGCTTCTGGAGAGCATCTTGTAGCCTTTGGGCTGACAGAGCCTTCTGCAGGAAGTGATGCAGGAGGTATTCAGTCAACAGCAGTGCTTAAAGGCAATGAGTATATTCTTAACGGTACAAAGCAATGGATCACAAATGGAGGAGAGGCTGAAATTTACACAATTATAGCTATGACAGACAAGTCAAAAGGAGCAAGAGGTGCATCAGCTTTTATAGTAGAAAAGGGACGGGAGGGCTTCAAGTTCGGGAAAAAAGAAAAGAAGATGGGAATAAGAGCCTCCACTACCTGCGAATTGATCTTCGATAACTGTAAAATCCCTAAGGAGAATCTCATAGGTAAAGAAGGAATGGGGTTTATAATTGCTATGAAGACTTTAGATAAAGCAAGGGTTGGCGTAGGAGCTCAAGGAGTCGGTTTAGCTCAAGGTGCTTTTGAAGAAGCGTTGGCCTTTGCCAAACAGAGATATCAGTTCGGACACCCTATAATAAGTTTTCAAGCCGTTCAACACATGCTCGCGGATATGGCTATCCAAATTGAAGCTGCAAGGGCATTAGTTTATTCTGTAGCACGTTACATCGACAGTAATGCTAAGGATGTTGCTAAAGAGTCTGCGATGGCAAAAACCTTTGCAACGGACATGTGCATGAAGGTAACTACAGATGCTGTCCAAATTATGGGTGGAGCAGGTTATATGAGAGAATATCCAGTTGAGAAGATGATGAGAGATGCAAAAATTTTACAGATTTATGAAGGAACTAACCAAATACAGAGAAACATAATTGGGCAAGCCCTCATAAAGGAAAGCAATAAAAAAAGAGACTAAGGAAAAAGAGCAAGAGAATGTAGTGCAGTTGTCTCTTTAAAATTCATCATTAAATTCATATTATGGACTGCCTGCCCGGAAGCTCCCTTTACAAGATTATCTATAACTGAAACTATTATCAAAGTAGCAGTTCTCTTCACTACTTTAATGCCAATTTCACAAAAATTTGTCCCCCTCACATCTTTTGTATTGGGATAAGTTCCTTCATCCAAAACCTTTATAAAAGGCTCTTTTTCATAAGTTTCTCTATATAGAGATAGAATATCCAAGGTCGTCAAATCCCTTTTTAACTTACAATATATTGTAGAGATAATCCCTCGATCCATAGGAACTAAATGGGGAGTAAAATTAACAGTAATGTCCTCACCTGCAATCGATGAAAGCTCTTGTTCAATCTCGGGAGTGTGTCTATGCACACCAATAGCATATGGCTTGAATCCTTCATTCACTTCGCAATAGGAAAAATCTTGAGATGCCTTTCTGCCAGCACCGCTTGTCCCAGACTTTGAATCAATAATTATATTGTGGAGATCTACAATCTTCTCCTTTATCGTTGGGTATAAACCTAAAATTACAGAAGTAGGATAACATCCAGGATTAGCTATCAACTTTGCGTTTCTGATTTTATCACGATAGATCTCTGGAAGTCCGTAAACAGCACTCTTCAAAGTCTCTTTGAAATTATGGGGAGTTTTATACCATTCTTCATAGATCAAAGGGTTAGAGAGACGATAATCTGCAGATAGGTCGATAACTTTTTTTTCATTGGTAAAAAAATAATTAACCACCTCTTGCGAAGTGCCATGGGGTAATGCCATAAAAAATAAATCTGCCTTCGGTAAAAGGTCAACCATCACAAGAGGCTCATAACTTAGATAGTCGTAGTAATGCAAGTGGGGGAATACGCTACTTACCTTTTTCCCAATATACTTCTCTGAAGTTACAGCAGTAATTGTGACTTCTGGATGTTGTGAGAGGATTCTCATTAATTCAGCTCCAGTATAACCACTACCACCACAT
>JAOAEO010000098.1 GCA_026416735.1 Thermodesulfovibrionales bacterium | reverse complement strand
GTGCAGTACACTCCTACGGANGGACCGCTACAATAGACGTTGACATTTAATTACTTCCTTCACTGCAAAAATTACAGGATGGATCTTTTTGAATTTTAAACGTTCTGAAGGTCATACTTTTCCCATCCCAAACAAGAAGCTTACCTTTCAGGTTGTTTCCAACTCCGCAAAGAAATTTAATTGCTTCTATAGCCTGTAATGAGCCTATAACGCCAGCAGTAGCACCAACTGCTGGAAAGACCTCAGAGGGTGGAGATTCGGGATATAAACATTTTAGGCAAGCTGTTTCCATCGGAACAATAAAAGTAAGCCTTCCCTCAAAACCCCATATACTTCCATGAATAAGGGGAATCTTCTTTTTAATCGATATCTCGTTTAGGATATACCTCGTTGGAAAGTTGTCTAAACAGTCGATGATTAAAGCAGAATCTCCCACCAATTCGGCGGCATTATCGGTATCAATCTTATCTGTGAGAGCTATTACATTTATATCGGGATTCAATTCCAGAAGAGTTTGTTTAGCTGAAAGGGCTTTATTAATTCCTATTCTCTTATCATTATGGAGGATTTGCCTATTGAGATTACTCCAATCTGGAGAGTCAAAGTCACAGATTCTAATGTTACCAATACCAACAGTCGCTAAATATATCGCTACGGGAGAGCCAAGACCTCCTGCCCCAGCAATGAAGACAGTGGAGTTTTTTAGCCTTTCCTGAGTCTCTACACCCCAACCATCGATCATTAGCTGGCGATTATACCTCATTAATTCCTTTTGAGATAACATTTATTCTCAAAAAGGCTCAATATCTCGAGATATGGTTAATCTTAGCTGACATCTTAAACATCTTTTTGCTTCTTTTATTGCCATATCTTTCGTAAAGCCTAACTCTACAGGATCGAAATTACTCAGCCTCGAGGTTACTTCTTTGGTGGGCATAGTGATTCTCTTTGCATAGCAAAAACCTTCCTCTCTGCCCATCCAAGGGTCATCTTTCTCTGAAGGTACGAATTGTTGATCAATATTACCATTGCCCCCGAGATATCTATCTATAGATGAAGCAGCTATCCTGCCAGCGCGAATAGCAGCTATAACATTTAAAGGTCCATGCACTACATCTCCTCCAGCATAAACCCCTTTTTTGGATGTCTCTAAATCCTTATTAACGGCAATAAAGTTATTTTTTTTCAGTTCTATGCCACTAAAAGGTTCTGATATTTGACCAATTGCCATTATAACTTTGTCAGTCTCTATGATAAAATTGCTCCCTTCTATAGGCAAGGGTTGTTTTCTACCACCGATCTCTGATGGAACGAGCTGCATTTTTAAGCATTCTAACTTTAATCTTTTATTATCAGTTATCACTTTTATTGGAGATGTAAGGAATTCAAATTTAATTCCTTCATGCAAAGCTTCAGTTACTTCCTCTGGATTGGCAGGCATCTCATCCATTGTTCTTCTATATATAATGGTAACGTTTTCAGCCCCAAGTCTTATTAAACTCCTTGCTACATCTATTGCAACATTGCCTCCACCAATTATTGAAAAATCACCAGAAACATCGATTTTTTCACCTTCACTAATGGATTTTAGCAGGCTTATACCATCTTGAACTCTCACATCGTCTTCACCAGGAATGCCCATTTTTAATCCCTTGGTAGCGCCAATAGCTAAAAAAATGGCATCAAATCCTTGATTGAATAGTTCATCGATACATTCTATCTTGGTATTGAGGGAGATATTTATACCAATACTAATTATTTCTTCTATTTCTTTTTCTAAAATAGATTTAGGCAGTCTGTAGTCAGGGATCAACCTCATGGTGCCACCCAGTTTAGATGACTTCTCAAAAATTGTAACTGAGTGCCCTAACAATCTAAGATACCATGCAGCGGTGAGTCCAGCAGGGCCAGACCCCACTATTGCTACTTTTTTGCCTGTATGAGGAGAAAATCTTAGTTTATTCTTCCATCTCTTATCATCAAGCTCGGCAACAAACCTTTTCAAAGCATTTATTGCAATGGGCTCGCTTACAGCATTTCTCAAACAAACCGTTTCACAAGGATGGGTACAGACTAACCCTAAAACATGGGGGAAAGGAACCCTTTCCCTAATTACCTCTAATGAATCCTGGAATCTCTCCTGAACTATTAATCTTAGATATCTCGGAATGTCGATCCCTGCAGGACAAGTGTTTTTACAGGGAAGAAGTTTTAAATCCCTCTCTTCCTCTGTGAAAAATTCTTTATCTGATAAGGCTCCAGATGGGCAAACCTGAACACAAGCTCTACAAAATCTACAATCGGCATCTTTAAAGGAGCAGTCGAACGCGGTAGTTACAACTGTTTCAATTCCTCGGTTGACATAACCGACTATCCCAGCCCCTCTTATATCGTGACAGATTCTTACGCACCTCTCACATAGAATGCAAAGATTGGGATTCAAATTAAAGAGTGGCTCTTCAGTTCTAACTGGTAAATTTCTCGGTTTTCTAACAAAGCCTTTGATAAGATCTGTCATACCGACGTAATCAACTACTTTCTTTAAAAGGGTATTTTCTTTGGGATCGCCTGGATATCCACTTAGCAGTAGCCAAACAAGATTTTTACGCATCTTTATTATTTCAGGGGAATCTGTATATATGACCATGTTATCTCTAACGATCGTAGCACAAGAGGGAGGATATCCTCTAACTCCTTCTATTTTAACGATGCATAACCTACAGGCTCCAGTAGGGGTGAGATCGGGATGATAGCAAAGATGGGGGATATAAATTCCAGCTTTGATTGCAGCCTCTAAGACTGTTGTTCCTTCTGTTGTTTTAATTTCATTTCCATTAATAGAGATTGTGATCATTGTTCTCTTTAATTTATTGCCATATCATCACAAAGGTTGACACAGGCTTTACACTTTATGCATAAGTCATTGTTTATTTTTGCATAATCGCCTTTTTTCCACTGAATAGCACCAGATGGGCAAATCTTATAACACTTTCCACATTTAATACATCTCTCTTCTATAACTTTAAATTTTAATAAATTGGTGCACACGCCAGCTGGACATTGTTTCTGAAAGATGTGGTTGTAATATTCATCCTTGAAATATTTAATCGTGGTTAAAACTGGATTTGGAGCAGTATTGCCAAGACCACATAACGATGTACTTTTAACTGTCTCTCCCATCTCGATTAAAAATTCTAAATGTTTTTCTGTTCCTTTTCCATCGGTGATCTCACTCAAAACCTCAAGCATCCTTTTTAAACCAACTCTACAAGGCAGACATTTTCCACAAGATTCTAACACAGTAAACTGCAAAAAGAATTTTGCTATATCTACCATGCAAGTTTTTTGATCCATCACGATCATACCACCTGAACCTATTATGGCGCCAGTCTTACTCATCTCTTCGTAATCAACGGGCGTATCAAAAAGACTTACCGGCAAACATCCGCCTGAAGGTCCACCCATTTGGACAGCCTTAAGTGGCACCTTCTTTCTTAAAGGTCCACCTCCTGGTCCATAAATAATTTCATTAATGGTAGTACCCATAGGTATCTCGATGAGTCCTGTATTTTTTACCTTTCCTGCAAGAGCGAAAACCTTTGTTCCTTTACTTGTCGCAGTTCCCATGGATGCATACCAATCAGCCCCATTTTTTATGATATGTCTAATGTTAGCAAAGGTTTCTACATTATTAATAATTGTAGGTTTACCCCATAATCCTTTCTGAGCTGGATAGGGGGGGCGCATTCTTGGCATACCTCTTTTACCTTCGATAGAAGCAATGAGAGCCGTCTCTTCACCACATACAAAGGCCCCTGCACCTTTTACGATCTGGACGTCGAAAGAAAAGTCTGAATTCATTACACTCTTGCCTAAGAACCCCCTTTCTCTGGCTATAGTTATAGCCTTTTGGAGCCTTTTTATAGCTTCAGGATATTCGGCGCGACAATATATATATCCTTCTTTAGAGCCGATGGCATAAGCGGCAATCGCCATACCTTCTAACACTGAATGGGGATCTCCTTCCAAGACACTTCTATCCATGAAGGCTCCTGGGTCACCTTCATCGGCATTACAGATGACATATCTCTCATCAGAATCTACTTCTCTACATAATCGCCACTTTAATCCTGTATTAAAACCTCCACCACCTCTACCTCTAAGTCCTGCTCTCTGTATCTCGTCGATGATCTGAAGGGGATCGGTTTCGAGAGCTTTCTTCAAAGAAGAATATCCACCTCTTTCTAAATAATCATCGATGTTATCGGGAGATATCTCACCACAGTTAGCAAGGACAATCCGTATTTGATTTTTAAAAAATTTCTCATAATCTTTCCCTGCTAAAAATTTTCTTACAACTTTACCTTTAACAATATGTTCTTCCACTATCTTTAAAACGTCAGAGGGTTTAACATACTGATAAGTAATCTTAGTCCCGTCTGGTGCATCTATATCTATTAAAACATCTCTGAATAATCCTTTATCTCCAACTCTAATTACTTTCCATTGGTCGAGTAAACCCCTTTTACCTAACTCATCTTCAAAAATTCTAATGACTTCTCTCGCACCAGCGGATATTCCGCTTGTACCGCCACAGACTAATATTTTAGAAATGCCAGCCATCCTTCTATTTTAATTCCTAAATTGTTCGAGGATTTTATCTGCCTTATTTATGTCACATCGACCAAAAAAACTTTCATCGAAGCAAACTACAGGTGCCATGCCACAACAGCCAAGACACATAACCTTTTCTAAAGTAAAGGATTTATCTTCGGTAGTTTGTCCCTCCTCTATTTTTAGTTTCTGTTTATAAAAATTGAGAATTTCTTCACTACCCATCACGTGACAAGCAGTCCCTAAGCATACCCTTATTACATGTTTACCTCGAGGCTGAATATAAAAATGTGAATAGAAAGACAAAATTCCGTATATATCGACAGGATGATAATTAAGAGTTTTAGCAACTAAATAAACAGCTTCTTTTGGAACATATCCAAAGAGATCTTGAATGTCTTGTAAAAGAGGGATGAGGTTTCCTTTTTTATTTTTATACCTTTGGATTAAATTCTCTATTTTTACATTGAAATTATCTAAGGTCTCTTCCATAGATTCAATTGGGATGTAATTATACCAAAAAAATAGTATAAAATTATGAAGTCTCAAGAGGCAAATAGTCAATATATACCCAAATTTGCCGATAGAAGTTTTAAAATTTAAAAATATCTCTTTATCTGCTTCTTTTTAGCATTTCAAAAGACTATAAAAGGATATCTTTATCTCTAAATAGGCTTTTTATCCCCCTTAATCTTTTCTCCCACTCAGTATTTGCTCCTTTTTTACCCTTAAGAAAAAACACTACCCCTTATATCTCTTACTCTTTTAAATCACTGTATGCCTCTACACTGCTAATTCTGCACACCTTAATCTTACTCTCTTGTAAAGTATAAATTTCTCCCTATCTGCATATATCTTAAGACAGAACCCACGTGCATGCTTTATCACCTTACCAGCTGCCTCATAAAATAACCACCTCATGCTCTGTATGGTCTTTGTCTTCAATGCCTCTGGTAATGTAAAATGCTTCTTCATCACAAATGTGTTATAGCCAAGCACTCCAAGGGAAAACCAGAAGCTGTTTGCCCCAAAATCTCCTGTAGGCATATACTCCATCCCAAATCCATTCTTTAATTCCTTTATCACATTCTCTATATTCGCTCTCTCATTGTGCCTCCATACCACTTCCTCTGAAACACTCTCAAGGTCCGTGGCTATACAGTGATAATGATATCCATCACTGAATAAATTCCCTTGCTTTTCCCTCCATCTTAAAACTATTAGCCTGAAACTGAAGCTCAGTTTGTTCATTGTATGAATCCCTTGCCCTATCTCCCTGTCTGTTAATACCCCTTTACAGTCTCTGAAAGGTTTCCACTCCTTTATCCCTTTTATAGCCTCTTTGACTGCTATATCCTTGTCAACTGTTATGCTAAAGGTCGTCCCTACGCTCCTTAAATACTCTATTACATCTGCCCTGTAGTATTCACTGTCAAGATATGCATGCTTTATCTTCTTTCCCTCTGGTAAAAGTCTATAGGGCCCCTTTATTGCTTCCATTACATCTCCTACTGCATTTCCATCCCTGAATTGGTGATACACTATCAGTGGAAGTTCCTTAAATGTCGTAATAATAGGCCTGTATCCCTTCACTCCAAGATAGGTCATCTTTGCCTCATGTTTCCATGACTCTATGATTGATGGGTCTGAAATTAAGGTGTATTCTTTATTGTCATCAAGTTTAAGTGCCTTCTTGTTTGCTCTATCTATTACCCCTACTTTTATCCCTCTAAGACCCTCTCCATTGCCCTGCCTCCTCATCCAGTCTCCT
>JAOAEO010000097.1 GCA_026416735.1 Thermodesulfovibrionales bacterium | reverse complement strand
AAGAGACAGATGGAAGGGAGTGCATCAAGAGGGAAAAATATGCCTGAGAAAAGAAACATGGGAGTGATAAGTAGTGTATAAAAATAATTAAATGAGTCAATGCCTGGCACAATTGCTACTGATATAATTGCAATTTGAGCAAATATCAAACCACATAAGAAAAGTACAGGGATAAGAAATATGATTTTATAGGAGTCTACAAGCCCAAAAGATGTTATTACTACCATTATCGTTATACCATACCAAGTACTCTTAGTAGCACCCCAAAGGATTTCACCTACAATGAGCTCATAGATATTAATAGGAGTCGATAAAATAGCATCAAAGGTCTTCTGATAATACATTCTTACATAGGTCCCATAGGTGCACTCATAGATAGCTGAAAACATCGCTGATGAAGCCAAGATTCCTGGTGCGATGTATTTTACATAAGGCATGCCGTCGATATTTTCTACTAAAGCACCAAGTCCTAATCCTAATGCAGCAAGATATAAGATTGGGTCTACAAAATTAAGAACTAAGCTTGACCTGTAAAGTTTAGTATATACTGTAAAATTTCTTTGCCATACTCTTATAGCTCTTTTAAAACTAAAAGCTTTTTCCCGTAATTTTGAGGTATACAGACTCAAGGGTATCCCCATACTTTATGATTAAGGTTGAAGGAGAATCTATTACCGAAATTTTTCCGCAATTCATAATCGCTACACGGTCGCATAGTCTTTCAGCTTCTTCCATATAATGGGTTGACAAAATTATAGTTATTCCTTCAGATTTAAGCTTTTCAAGGCTTTCCCAGACAGTGTGTCTACTCTTTGGATCTAGACCTATAGTGGGTTCATCTAAGATAAGCAAATCGGGACTATTAATTAGAGCCCTTGCGAGTAGCAATTTTCTTTTCATACCACCAGATAGTTTTCTAATGTTTAGGCTTACTTGATCTTTTAGCTTCAAAAACTCGAGTAATTCGATAGCCTTAGGTAAGGATCTTTTTTTGGGGATGTCGAAATATCTAGCATAAACAATTAGGTTTTCTAAAACCGATAAATCTATATCTAAATTATCTTCTTGAGGCATCACACCTATTTTGGATTTAATAATGCTCGGTTGTTCTAAAACATCTAAACCAAAAACCTCTACTTTACCCGCTGTAGGTGGCATAAAACAATGTATTATTCTCATTACGGAAGTCTTACCCGCCCCATTAGGTCCTAGAAAACCAAAACATTCACCTTTAAAAACTTGAAATTCTATATCGGCGACTGCTCTAAAGGTTCCATAATCTTTTATCAAACCCTTTGCAGATACTATAACCATCAAAGGTTATTATAGCACTGAAGATAACTAAATTTATAATTGCAAAGTTGAAATTCTAATTGGTCTAAATTTGCAAAATTGAAATAAACTTCAAATACCTTTTCTTTTAAAATCAATTACTTACTAAGTGGCATATTACTTGCTCTCATCCAATTAAACAATTAAAAAAGAATAGGAGTAGAGAGATGAAAAAAGATGAGTTTAAAAAAGAAATTATGAAAAAAGGTACCCTTATTGGAGCATTATCTGGTTTTGTTCTTTTCGTCTTTATAGGACTACTACCCAGTTTGTTCATAGGTGGAGTTATCGGATTAAAGATAGCGAAATATCTCTTAGGTTTCCCTTTTAATACTGAGATTATAGGGAGATCTATTGTAGGGATAAGTATGATTGGTGGGATAATCATAAGTGGGTTAGTATTCGTAATCGGTTCATCATTAATCGGCTGGTTATTTGGATACGTTGTGCAATCGTTAAAAGCAAAAACAATTCCTAAAATAGCCTAATTGATAATTAATTAAAAAGGAGGTTAAAAAGATGAAAATCACACAACTATCGAAAAAAGGGCTTTACGTAGGTGCTATAATCGGTATAATTTTGTTCGTCCTTATCGGATTACTCCCAAGTTCTTTTATAGGCGGTGTATTGGGATTAAAAATCGCAAGTCATATCTTTGGAGTACCCTTAGGAATGGCGATAATGCCAAGGATTATAGTTGGTATTACAATGGTCTTAGGTGTATTGATAACGGGGACAATTTTTGTAATGGGCCTATCCTTCATAGGATGGTTATGTGGATATGTAATCGAAGTTCTCAAAGACAAGAAAGCAGAAGTAAAAGAATTAGCTACAAAGGAACACAAAATTTGAACTTTTTAAAAGGAGGAACAAACAATGGCAGAAAATTTAACAAAAACAGAGGCAGCAACTGAGGTTGCAGTTCCAACTAGGTGGGATATACTCGTAAACCGCTTAACAGGATTAAGCAAGACTTATTATCTCTTATTGGGTCTATGTTCATTTATAGCTATGATTGGGATAGCCGCAGGGTTACATGCTATGTACATAGGATATAATCACGCCTATAATGTTAGTCGAGAGATCCCATGGGGTATATTGATTTCAACCTATGTCTTTTTTGTTGTAACTTCAACAGGTCTTTGTCTTGTTTCATCCATAGGGCATGTCTTTGGAGTTAAAGATTTTATGCCTATTGCAAAAAGAGCAGTTTTCCTCTCAATTGTCACAATAGTAGCTGGTTTTACAGTTATCTTTTTTGAGATCGAAAATCCATTTAGAATGGCTATTTATAATATAATCTCACCTAATTTTTACTCTAATATTTGGTGGATGGGAACCTTATACGGCGCATATTTATTTTTTATGATACTGGAATTTATTCTACTTCAAATTGAAAAACATAAACTTGCCTCTTATGCAGGCTTTATGGGTGTAGTATCTGGTATAGCAGCACATAGTAATCTTGGAGCAGTCTTTGGTATGTTGCATGGGAGGGAATTTTGGTATGGACCCTATATGCCGATTTACTTTATAGCGTCTGCTATGATGTCAGGCTGTGCTACAATACTGTTTTTTACCTATATGGCTCACAAAATAAATAATGAACATATAGACAAGATGGTTGCAAAGGCCCTTGAAGTAACAACAAGAGTTGGCATCCTAACTATATGTATAATAATGTTTTTTACCATATGGAAAGTGTTAACAGGATTTGTGGGAGCAGAAGGTAAAAGAGAAGCTTTGATGGTTTTACTCGCTGGGAAATATTCTTTCAACTTCTGGTTTTTAGAAGTAGGCATCGGGATGTTAATACCTTTAATTCTCTATATTCTATCAAAAGGTAAAAATATGAAATTGATCTTTATAGGTTCTGCATTGATGATATTTGGTATATTCTTTATGAGATACGATTTAGTTGTAGTTGGTCAGATCGTTCCTGTTTACTATGAACTTGGTGTGGCTGAATATGAAACATTGCTATCCTACTCTCCGTCAATTCATGAGATATTGGTAGTTTTAGGTGGCTTAGGAATCGTTGCAACGACCTTTTTACTAGGTGAGAAAATTTTCAATGCTCATAGGGTAGAAGAACATGAGCATGTTCCTGTTTCCATAAGTTTTGAAACTATGGGGATGGCAGATACAAAGATTTTAAAGGAATAAAAATAATTAAAATGGAGAGATCCAATGATGCAAAAAAAATTTGATTTCGATAAACTAGAGATTGAATTACCCGATTCTATATCCAAGATAGAAAGAAGAAAGTTCCTCAAAATGGGATTTGCCATAACAGGCTTGCTTTTAGGAGGTAAGATTCTCTCTCTTACCTCCGTCGTTGATAAAGGCTACGCCTTTCAAAAGGAGAAGTATCCTTATAAACCCCATTATAGTATGTTAATCTATCAAAACAGATGCATAGATTGCGAACTTTGTATGGAAGCTTGTTCAAAGACTAATCAGGTACCATCCTATGGTTATAGGACCACCATATTACAAAGAAAGATGCCACAGGCTATAGATCAACAAATTGAGTTTATACCTGTTCTTTGTAATCAGTGTAACAGACCTCCATGTGTTACTGGTTGCCCTACAAGGGCAACATATAAAGACAAACGGAATGGCATAGTGATGATGATTAATAAAAAGTGCATTGGTTGCAAAACTTGCATGACCGCATGTCCTTATAACGCGAGATATTATAATGAAGAAAAGCATGCCGTAGATAAGTGTGATTTCTGTTATGGATCAAGATTGTCAAAGGGACTAACAACTACTGCCTGTGCAGAAGTCTGTCCTGCAGGAGTGAGGATATTTGGTGATCTTTCTGATCCTAATAGCGAGATTTTTAGGATGGTTCATCAATTAGAAAGGACAATATGGGTATTGCGCCCTGAAAGCGGTGCAGCACCCAATGTTTTCTATACAAGAGGATGACACAAATCTGGTGGAGGATGAAGATAGATGAAGAACTTAAAGAATCTTAATGTATTAATATTTGTTCTTATCTGCATTATAAGCTTGATTTTACCAAATGTTGAGGTTACAAAAGCTGAAGATATAATTATTTACACAAAACCTGTCAAGGCAGTCAGTTTTAATCATAAAGCTCATTCTGAAGATTATGGAATAAGCTGTAACATTTGCCATGACAAAATATTCCAAATGGAGGCTTTAAATGTAGAGAAAAGTAATGATTTTAATCATAGATCTTTCAGTAAAGGGAAATATTGTGGGGCCTGCCACGATGGGAAGAAAGGTTTTGCAATGGATAAGCAATGTACTAAATGCCACATAGGTGTGAAGGGATTGAATACTAAAGCAAAAAAATGAAGGGATAAATTTTAGTAGATTAGAGTAAATCTTGAAGAAATAACGGTTTAAGGGTTTGAGCATGCTCAGACCCTTAAACTCTTTGCTTTGAAAAATCCTCCTATCAATAAAGGTCGTAAAACATCTAATCATTTACCTTTTTTTGCCATAAAGTCTAAAAAAGTTGCAACTAAAGTAAAAAAAATGCCTCCAAAAAAAGAATTGATAGCAACGAAAACAGCTACTATCAAGATTGCACAAACTATAACTATTAAATCATCTTGACTATAATTTGTCTTAAGAACAGAATTTAAATCTGTTGCTACTGCTTGAAACCATCCACCATTACCGATGGTTCCACCCATTATTAAGTCCATACCAAAGGCAACGGAAATACCCAATAGACAACCTATTAGCATACCAATTTTAAAAGGTTTCTTCATTTAGGAGTCGATTTTGTATTTTTTTAGTTTTCGATAAAGTGTGACAATGTCTATTCCTAAAGCTTTAGCTGTCTCTTCTTTACTTTTATTATGGGCGAGATAGGTACTTAAAAGAATTCTTTTTTCATAATCATCGAGATATACTTTTAGGGGGCAATTCTCTCTCCTGAAATCACTACCCTTAAGTTTATCAGGCAAATCGGCTATAGAGATTGTATTATCATTACATAATATAACAGCTCTTTCGATTACATTTTTTAGCTCTCTTACATTTCCAGGCCATGAATAGTTTATCAAGAGGCTAAGTGCATCTGGTTCTATATTCTCAATTTTTTTTCCATGTTGGGCTGCTATTTTTTTAATAAAGAGTCTGGTAAGGAGCTCTATATCATCTTTCCGCTCTCTTAATGGTGGAACTTTAATTTCTATGACATTTAGCCTCCAGTATAGGTCCTCTCTAAATTTTCCCTCTTTAACCTTTTTTTCTAAATCGATATTAGTAGCTGATATAATTCTTACATCGATAATATGAGGTTTTATATCTCCCAAGGGATAAACTTCTCCTGACTCAATCACTTTTAAAAGTTTTACTTGTAAATTAATAGGCATCTCACCAATTTCATCAAAAAAGAAAGTGCCTTGATGAGCTAAAGGTAATAACCCTAATTTATCAGACACGGCACCTGTAAAGGCCCCTTTTTTATAGCCGAAAAGTTCAGATTCGAGTAACCCTTCAGGTATTGCCGAACAATTAATACTTATAAAGGGGTTATCGCAACGGGGGCTGTTATAGTGAATCAGTTCAGCTATAAGGCCTTTACCTGTCCCACTTTCGCCAAGAATCAAGATATTGCTTTTTGTAGGAGAGACCTTCTTAATAGTATCGATGACCTTTTGCATCACAGGAGAATTCGCTATAAAATCGCCAAAAGATGTGCACTGCTGGCTTATCTGCTGTTTAAAGGCAATATTTTCTCTTAAGATTTTCCTCTGTTCAATATTCTTTTTAACAGTTATAATTATCTCTTCGTTATAAAAGGGCTTGATGATATAATCACTCGCTCCATTTTTCATTGCCTCTACTGCAGATTCTATGGAACCGAAGGCAGTTATGATAATCACATTGGTATTAGGACTTATCTCTTTTGTTTTTTTGAGAACCTCCATACCATCAACCTTGCCCATCTTCAAATCAGTAATCACCACATCGAAATCTTCCTTAGTAATCAGTTTAAGAGCATCTTCACCAGAGTATACACTTTTAACTTCGTAATCTTTCCTTTTCAGAATAAATTCTAAGGCTGAACAAATATCTGGT
>JAOAEO010000096.1 GCA_026416735.1 Thermodesulfovibrionales bacterium | reverse complement strand
GGCTCTATCGCCTTTGAGATATACAAGAGGGAAAGATTGAATTGATTTTACAGGCCTAAGCAAGGCATAATTGTTTACGTATATACCATCTTCTTCGACCATAACAGCTGTTCTTGGTCGTACATGAAAATTTTCTGCCCAGTTATGTATCATTGTGAAGAAAAGTTTTCCCCCCCTTTTTACATAAAATTCAGAAATTCCTAAATGAATACCTATAGCGTCTGACTTGGAAAGGGTGCATCCTGTGATAATGTGTAGCTCGGCATTTTCCTCTACAATGACGATGTTATGAGCATTTTGGCTTATGTATCCTTCTGCAATCATTAGACAAGTCTGGAGAGGGTAATCTAATTTCTCACCAGGCAAAATTCTGATAAAATAGCCATGAGTGGGGTTTAGAGCAACTTGAGCAGTGTATTTATCAGCATCAGGCTGAATGATTCTCCAAAAGTAATTTTCAAGCCAGTCATAGGACTCTATAGCTTCGTTGGTACTCATGAGTTCGACTTTTCCCTCGCAAAGCTTACTTAGTCTTTTATAGACCACAGAATGGTCTATTTGGACATAAGAGCCGGAACGCTCTTTTTCTGTCACATCAACCCCAGACATCAAAGCTGATTCTTTAGCTGTTTTAGGTAAAAGCTCAAGGCTTTCAATTTTTCCTCTTTCAATAAGTTTTTGAAATTGACGGAGATCTATATCCTCTCCGTAAGGTGAGGTTTTATTTAATGCTTTTTTTGCTCTATCTCGAATTTGTTTGATATATTCATTGCTTATTGGCATGTGATACACCTCCTATATCCGTTTTTCTTAATTTCTGATAGAATATCTCGTGGATTGCCTCTGCAATGAAGCTTTCCGTTCAAAAGAATATAACCTTTGTCTGCATTGATATAGTCAAGTATATAGCCTGTGTGAGTAATTATTATGGCACTTTTTTTTGGGTCCTTTATCCTTTGTCCTCTTCCAAGGAGCTGATTGGTCATTTCACCAATAAGAACAATGTTTTCAAGGTCAACACCTGACTCAGGCTCATCGATAAAGACTAATTCAGGTTTTTGCATGAGTAGTTGGAGTAATTCGGCTCTTTTAACTTCACCCCCTGAAAAACCACTGTTCACATCTCTGTCTAAATGACTCAGCAGATTAAGTTTCTCAGCATATTGAAAGATTTCTTCCTCACTTTTACCATTATGAATGATATCGAGAAGTTTTCTTAAAGTCACACCTCTAACTACAGGTGGTCTTTGAAAAGATAAGCCCATTCCTAGTTTTGCTCTCTCTGATATATTCCTATGGGTGACATCTTCACCTTTGAAGATGATTTCTCCTTTTTCTACTTTATATTTTGGGAAGCCCATTAGAGTCATTATGAAAGTTGTTTTACGCGCTCCGTTTGGTCCAAATAAAACGGCTATCTCTCCATAATCCAAAGAAAAGTTAATATCGTCAAGAACCTTCCTTCCCTCTACAGATACATGGAGGTTCTTTACAATTAACATCTTTACCATCTTTGCCTCCTCTAATGTTTTATGAGACACAGTTTAAAAGCCTATGGTAGTCTGAACGAAAAATTCTTCATAAAGGCTTTTTTTCATATATTTTTTATTATTTTATAGAAATATTTTAATCTTCTTTTACCGACCTTTCCAAACTCACTACTTAAACTATGATTTCTCCTTAATATACAAGCTTTTCTATTTTAAGTATTTCGAAATGAGTAAAGAGGGATTTTGCCCTTAAGTCCTTCTTAGGGCTTTTCTTTTCTTATTCTGTTTAGGTTTGTGCTTTCTAAAGGTTTTTAAGATGTTATAGAATTTACAAAAGCCGCATAGGAGGGGATTTGATGGGGGGATAAGTAAAGGAGCAGACATGTGTTTGTAAGTCGTTGAAACCTGCCAAAACTACCCCTTTTGAAGCTATAGGATTGAAACATTCTATTATAAACTATTAACCATTAATATTCAGTTACTTTTGAATAGTTTAGAGGTCAAAGTAACAGATGCAATATACCAGTTATGGAGTTATTTTTGGGCTTCTCCGTCAAATGGGATTTTAATGCTATAGAATACATATATAAAATAAAACATCGGTTTTAGCTTACCTATAAAAGGAAAAAATTATCGGTAGCTAAAGCTTTTAAAAGGCATTATTGGCAGAGCAATCTCCTTCTTCTTGAAAAATCTTTATTCCCTTAACTGTCCACTTCCAAAAACTATAAATTTGCTGCAAGTGAGTTCTTCAAGTCCCATTGGACCTCTGGCATGAATCTTATCTGTGGAAATACCTATCTCAGCCCCCAATCCAAATTGGAATCCATCATTAAGACGAGTAGAGGCATTAACGAAGACTGCTGAGGAATCGACCTCCTTTAAGAATCTCATAGCTTTGTTGTAGTCATTTGTAATAATTGCATCAGAGTGGGCAGAACCATATTTGGTAATGTGTTCCATAGCTTCTTCCACATCTTTGACGACCCTCACATTTAGAATCAGATCGAGATATTCGTTATAAAAATCTTCCTCTTTAACTTCCTTTATCCCTTGATAAATAGAGATAGTTTTAGGACAACCTCTCAACTCCACTCCATGTTCCTTAAATCTCTTCAACATTATTGGTAGAAATTCTTCAGCAATTGCTTCATCTACGAGCATATTTTCCAACGCATTACAGGTCGCTGGTCTTTGTACTTTTGCGTTAAAACAGACCTCTTCTGCCATTTTTAGATCTGCATCTCTATCAACGAATACATGGCAGACTCCCTTATAATGTTTTAAAACGGGAATCCTTGAATTTTCTGTGACAGTTCTGATTAATCCTTCACCACCTCTTGGAATAATGAGGTCGATCAACCCTTCCAGTTTTAACAATTCCATTATTACTTGCCTGTCGGGATTATCTATGAAGGTAATTACTCCTGCCGGTATTCCTTCGGAACTTGCTGTGTCCCTCAGTATTTCGACAATAGCTTTGTTAGAATTTACTGCCTCTGAACCCCCTCTTAAGACTACGGCATTACCAGCTTTAAGGCACAGACCTGTTGAATCAGCCGTTACATTAGGACGAGCCTCATATATTATCCCTATTACACCAATGGGGACTCTCATTCTACCCACTAACATACCATTAGGTCTTTGTCTCATATTGAATATTTCACCAATGGGATCGGGAAGTTGAGCAACCTCTACTAAACCAGCTGACATCTCTTCGATACGTTTTTTGTTTAAGGTTAGCCTGTCTATCAATGCCTTAGAAAGTCCCTTTTTTTCTGCTAACTCTATGTCCTTTGCATTTTCGGCTAAGAGCCTCTCTGTAGATTTATTAAGGGCTTCTGCCATTTTAATCAAGATGGTATTTTTTGTCTTTGATGATGCCTTTGCAAGAATCTTGGCACCATCTTTGGCTTCAGTTGCTTTATCAATAACATATTTTTTTAAATCCATTTTTTTCCTCCTCTTTGAAGTCCTACGAACCTTTAAGGAAAGTACTTAGCAGAGTATTATAATAAATTTTGTAAAAAAAGACCGCCTTTCCTCAAAAATAATCTCTCTGAAACTATATTGTTTCCTCATAATTGACAAAAAGTTTAACCTCCCTTTTTAACCTTATATATCTCTAAAAGAAAAATTTGTTTAGATGTAGTTTATCAGAATAATTGCTTCCTTGAATATGGGGGATCCCCAGAAAATCTGTGATTTTCTAGGGTAACAGTGAGATTTGTCATCGTCAACAAGAACCCGTCTGCAACCTTATACGAGTGTCTCTTTTATATATAAGGTCTAATATGAATTGCATCGTCTTATCGGTTTTTTTCAATTATCTCAATCTCCACACTTGAATTGAAATTATGTATAGAAATTTTTTCAACTAACTGAGAAAAGGTATCAAAGGTGCTTTCTGGGTTTATTAACTTCTCAGTCATGGTAGAAAAGTATGACTTTATGTCACCTTCATGAATTAACTCTCTAACATTAAGCTTGGATACCCATATTTATGTGGATTGGATTTATACACACAGTGCGAGTTTTATATGAAAAAAGTACTAACTATACTATTGTATTTTATTTTTTTCATTGCACTAATAATTTTCCTAATTAACTATTTCAAAGGACTTTGTAAATTATTAAATGTCTCTTGGAAAAGAGTAATTCTGTTTTTCATAGTTGCCCTTATTTTACCTCTTTTAATTCTACTTTCAATATAATATTTATCTACTTTACATTAAAAGCTTAGACTTTCCGGATAGAGTTCGGATAGAGTTTTTGAAGGAAAAATTATTGATTTTAATGGATTTTTTTGGTGGAGGCGGCGGGAATTGAACCCGCGTCCGAAAGCACTACCATCGAACATCTACATGTTTAGCATGTTTTTTAATTTTCGGATACCAGAACGCCAACATGCAGGCTTTCTAATATCTTATCCCTTTAGTTTCCCACCAAACTTAAGGGCATCATCTGATGGTAGCCTGTTCTATGACACCGTCTCTGAAACACAGGCAGCTTCAGATAGGCGTGCTGCTTTTAATTAAGCAGCAAGTGCCAATTCTTTGTTGGCCTTTGTAGCTTTTCCATCTTTTTACATGGTGATGGAGCCATGACATGCAGTTCGACCCTCGTTACCCCCGTCGAGCCCTATCGCCCCCGATAAGGGATATATTTTATTATAGCATACTTTGATCGAAGAAGGAAGAATAGGATATAATTCCTCTTATTGATAAAAAAGAGAGGTAAAGGTGAAAATTATGTGGAAGTTTTTCATCGTCTTTAACCTAATGGTGATTTTATTAGCCTCCTGTGGAGGTAAAAAAGAAATAAAGAAAGAGACCGAAGAATCAAAAATCGCCAAAGAAGCATTTTCAGTCATCGAGACAGTAAAAAAAGCATATACAAACAAAGATCTGGAGACCATTCTAAGACATTCCACTAAAGAAGGAGCAGTTTCTATTATAAAAGACTTGAAAAGATTTGATACCGTTGAGCTTACATTTAAGCCGATTTTTACTGAGATTCATACAGATAAGGTTCTCTTGAATGTTTCATGGCAAGGTAAATGGCAGAAAGAAGGTAAATACTTAGAAGACAAGGGGATGGCTGTATTTATCCTTGTTGATAAACCCTTAAAAATTGACAAAATTCTGAGAACCAATCCTTTTACATTACCTGAATAGGAAATAAAGAAATTGAGCTTAATAGACGAGATCAACTTACAGAGAAAAAAAGGTCCTCTAATCATAGCAGGGCCCTGTGTTATTGAGACAGAAGACATCACCTTTTATACTGCCAAATCCCTTAAAGAAATATGTCTTGAATTAGGACTGCCTTTTATCTTCAAAACTTCTTATGATAAAGCTAATAGAACTTCTCTCACTTCTTATAGAGGACCTGGTATCGAGAGGGGATTACAAATTATCGCCGATATAAAGAGAAAGCTTCACATTCCAATTACATCAGACATCCATTCTACATACGAGGCAAAGCCTGCTTCAGAAGTGCTTGACATGCTCCAGATACCTGCCTTTCTTTGCAGACAGACTGACATAATTATTTCAGCCTCTAAAACAGGAAAGCCTGTCAACATAAAAAAGGGGCAGTTCCTCGCACCATGGGATGTAAAAAATATTATCGAGAAATTTACATCGACGGGCAACTTCGATCTTTTTATCACTGAGCGAGGAACTACCTTTGGCTATAATAATCTTGTTGTAGACTTTAGGTCTTTCCCAATAATTAAGTCCTTTGGCTTTCCAGTTATCTTTGATGTCACCCATAGCCTTCAGCTTCCTGGAGGGCAAGGAAGTTGTTCCGGTGGCCAGAGGGAGTTTGCAGAGCCACTGGCTAAGGCTGCTATAGCTGCCGGAGTTGATGGCTTGTTTATGGAAGTACATCCTAACCCGGAAGAGGCACTCTGTGACGGACCAAATATGATAAGGCTTGAGGAAGTAAAGGGACTTCTGAAGAAAGTCAAAGCCATCTACGAAGTTATAAGACAGGTTGATAACTCTTACAAATGAAATTCCCTAATTCTCCCTTTAACTCTATTTGCCCCCAAAAGAGAATTATAAAGGTCATAAAGAGAATAACCCGAAATATGTATTTCCTCAAGACAGGAGCTATTTGAGAGATGAGTTGTCAAAGTTTATGTTTACATTTCTCCTAATATTTCTCTAATTTTCATCACAAGAATTTTGAAATTCTCCTTCATATAATATCTTCTCCACTCTAAGTCCAGTATTGAGCCAAGTTTTACGGAGTAATCACTCTTTGAGAAAGCCTCTATACCCTTAAGCAACCCTAATAAATCCTCCTTTTTTGCATTAATTTCAATACCCCTTTTAATAAAAACTCAATATCAAAGACATCTCTAATTTCTTTTCTACTGAGAAATGTCTCTATTTTTGATTTCATAACTTCTTCAAGGGATAGAGTTCTTACAAGAACCTGTATGTTTGAGTATTTGCTATAAGCAATTGAA
>JAOAEO010000095.1 GCA_026416735.1 Thermodesulfovibrionales bacterium | reverse complement strand
CCAGTCCAATAGGCGCCGAGAGACTTTGCAAAGTTTCTTTCGCTCTCAGACCTTGCAAAAACGAAGACTTTAGAATTTGGGTAGAGATGATGCACCAATTGGATAACCAGATGGGCAGAAGAACCGAACCCGATTAAACCTATATTTTGCCGATCTTGAAAATTACAAAGACTTAAAGAACGATAACCTATGGCTCCAGCGCAAAGCAATGGGGCAGCAGCAGTGTCAGAGAAGAATTCTGGAATGGTAAAGGCAAAATCCTCAGTTGCAATTGTATACTCAGAGTAGCCACCATCTACATCTTTCCCAGTAGCTATAAATTGATTACAGAGATTTTCTTTTCCCTGTAAACAAAAAAAGCATTCTCCACAGGCAGAATTTATCCAACCTATTCCCACCCTGTCACCTACTTTGAATTTGGTAACTTCACGGCCAATTTTTTCAACGTAACCTATGATTTGATGTCCTAAAATAATAGGCAATTTTGAAGGGGGCAATCGACCCTCTATCTCATCGAGTTCAGTATGACAGACTCCACAAGAGCTAACCTTTATGAGGATCTCTTTTCCGCCAAGAGATCTAAGAGTCATTTCCTCCATAGATAAAGGGCTACGATTTTCAGAAAAACTGCTTAGTTTTGTTAAAACCATCGCCTTCATAGAGTTAATGCTTAAAATAGCAATTTTATTGTTGATATAATATATTATAAAACTAAGGTTTGCAAACAAAAAAATCCTATTGTTATGACAAGACAAACCTATGAGATCCCAACAGTTGTTAGCGGAAATGAAAAAAGATGTAGCAGCCACTCTTTATTGCGATGGTGCCTCAAAGGGTAACCCTGGACATGCAGGCATAGGAGTAGTTCTTTTAATAGATCACCAAAAGATAACAATATCAGAATACATCGGGATTACAACTAATAATCTCGCAGAATATACAGCGCTGCTAAAAGGTCTCAAGGAAGCTTTAAAGAATGGTGCCACCTCAATAAATATATACACAGATTCAGAACTTATGGTGAAACAAATTACGGGTAACTATAAAGTTAGAAGCCCGAATCTTGAGAAAAGTTTTAGAGAGATTATTTCTTTACTTACTAAATTTAACCACTACTTAATAAAACATATCTCAAGAGATCTTAATAAAGAAGCCGATAGACTAGCTACATCTGCTATAAAAACATATCTTAATCATAACGATTTTAAATAATCTTTGAATTCAAACATAGTAAAACTATCTTACTTACAAAGCTTAAAGACAAAAAATTAAGAAGACCTAAACTGCTAAGTTACTCAAATGCAGCTTTCTCTATATATTTTAAGGTCGGCTTTAAAACATGCTATTCAGTATAAAAATTTCCTCCTGAATTCCTTTACTGTCTCTTCCTCTTTCTGCCAAAAGTCATCAAAACTTCTACATCCTTTCCATAAATCTGTTAAGGTTAATTTAGTCAGTTCTTTCACTTCTATGGGTGTATCCTCCTTTCTCTTTATTTATGCTTAAAACAATGGAGAATACACCCTCTATTTTTCTCTCTTCAAGTTTTTATAAAAAAGATTTTATATTACCTCGATGATTAAAGGCTTTTTAAAAGATTAAAGATATGTTTATAATATATGTAATATTAGAGCTACTCATAAAGTTATGGTTCACTAAAAAAGAAATAGCTATTAACAGATTTTTTTTACCATTAACTTTTGTAACTTATCTTTTCGTTATACTCAACTTTATCTATGGAGGGAGCAAGAGAGATTCTCACATCCCTGTATACAGTCTTATACAAAAGATTTTCAGAGCAAAGTAGCAATGTCTTTAAAATTCAATGTATGAACTCGATTAAAAATCTAACAATAAATTACTTAAAAGTTTTTTGTATATTAGCACATTGATGACTCAATCGAATATTTAATTTCAAGGAAGTAACTGAATAACTTCCAATCAAATAGAATATTTGATAACGGTAAAACTTTTACAATTAAAATTTAAAAACTCTAATAAATAGACGTGGAAAGATTGAAGAAAATTTTCATCCTTTCTGATGCAACAGGTCAGACGGCTATGGATATTTTAAGAGCTACTTTAGTTCAATTTGAAAATCCACAGGTTAAATTTACTGTCTACCCTAAGATTGATTCCAAAGAGAAACTTAAAACTATCCTTCAAGAAGCGATGCATGAAAAGGGTTTTATAGCTTATACTCTTGTTAGAAAAGAGCTTAGAGATTTTATTCAAAAGTTTTGTAAAAAAAATTGTATAGCCTACTGTGACATAATAGGTCCACCCATTGCAGCCCTTACCAAATTCTTAGGACAACCTGCTTTAGAGAATCCCACTCTGTTAAGAAAGGTAGACGAAAAGTATTTTCAACGAATAGAGGCTATTGAATTCACTTTAAACCATGACGATGGCAAGAGTACACAAGGGATTTTTTTAGCGGACATCGTTTTAGTCGGGCTTTCAAGAACATCTAAAACCCCGACCTCTTTTTTTCTTGCTCAACAAGGGTTTAAAGTTATAAATGTACCTATCATTCCCTATATAGACCTACCCAAAGAGATATATCAGATTGATCAAGGGAAAATAGTGTGTTTGACCATGAGCCCAGAAGTTTTACAAAAGGTTAGATTGGCTCGAATGAGACACTATCATACTGACAGTAGTTACACAGACCTTAAAAAAATCTTTGAGGAGGTAGAATATGTTCATGAGCTTTGTGCTAAAAACAGAAGATGGAAGATTGTTGATACAACAAACAAGTCTGTTGAAGAAACATCGAGGGAAATTATCAATCTCTTATATGGCAGGGACATTGCTTTTTAGCTTAAGTCCTAATCTGTCCCCCCGTTTTTTCTAAAATATAAGTTATAAGGGCATTATGTATTTTGTCTACATCTTCATCTGTGAGAGTCCTATCCGATGCTCGATATCTGAGGTTAAAGGCGATACTCTTTTTGCCTTTAGGAATGTTATCCCCTTGATATACATCAAATATGTAGAAACCCTCGATTAAATCAGACCGGTGCTGATTAATTAAATCCCTTAATACTGAAGACTCTAAAGTAGAATCAACGATTATAGCAGTATCTCGCTCGATGTAGGGATACTTTGAAAGTTGTCTATAAATTATATCCTTCTTTGAAAATTGGATAATACAATCTAAATTCAATTCAAAAACTACTATACGAGGTCTATAAGCCCTTATCTCGAGATTTTCATAAACAAAAGGAGCCAAGGTGCCAACAAAACCAATCTTGATATCATTAATAAACAGATCAGCAGATTGACCTGGATGTAAAAACCCCTCAGAAGATCTCACAAAGAGGTGGTTGTCTATTTTTAGGTTTTCAAGAATTGCCTCAATAACCCCTTTCATCAAGTAGAACTCGTGTATATCATCTCTATAAAGTGTTTTAGTTTTTTCTTTATAAAAAATTGCTGCAATATGGGTTCTCTCTTCAGGAAGTATAGAGTCTTTATGGGGCACACCTTCAATAGGTTTTTCTTTGTTAATAAAGACTTTAGAAATCTCAAAAAGACGCAAATCTCTATTTCCGTGAGCTACATTATACTCTACATTCTTTATTAAAGAAGGAATTAAGGTTGTTCGCATATATGAATCTTCTATCCTTAGGGGATTGAGGATTTTTACTAATTTTCTTCTTTCATCATTTTCGGCTATTTTGAGCATGTCGAGGTCTTGAGAGCCCATAAAACTGAAGTTGATAACCTCATTAAAGCCTTTTCTAAGGCAGGAGGTCCTTATCGATTCTTTGACATTATTTTTAGCTATAGCTACTCTCTCTCTTGTATCATCAAAGCCGATTTGTGCCTTTGGCAATTCCGAGGGAATTCTATCGTAACCAAATATCCTTGCTATCTCTTCAACAAGGTCTATCTCTCTACTTATATCTACTCTAAAAGATGGTGGTGTTACTGTAAAGTACTCATCACTGCCATGTATTTCAAATCCAAGTCTTTCTATGATATCATAAACATAATCCTTTGAAAGATTGAGTCCGAGAATAGAATTAACCCTTCTATATCTGAGGATTACAGTCTTTGGAGCAAATAATTTAGGATAAACGTCTAATTTTCCATAAACTTCTCCCCCCGCAATCCTTCTCATTAAAAAAGTAGCCCTAAGCAGAGCTTTTTCAAGCATATTTATATCGGTGCCTTTCTCAAATCTATAAGATGATTCTGTCTTTAAGCCAAGAACTTTCGAGGTTCTGAGAATAGAAAGAGGATTAAAATAAGCGCTTTCGAGGAAAATATTTTCAGTAGCATCTTTAACTTCAGTATCAAGCCCCCCCATAATACCAGCAATTGCTATAGGTTCTTCAGCATCCCAAATTAGTAGTCCCGAAGAAGGAATCTCTCTTGCTATACCATCTAAAGTTTTGGTAATGAGAGAAGTTTGATTACCTGTAACACTTTGAGGAGTTCCAACTCTAATGCATTTGCCTTTAAGAGTATCGAGATCGAAGGCATGCAAGGGATGACCAAGCTCTAAAAGAACATAATTTGTGATATCTACTATATTGTTAATAGCTCTAATCCCACATTTCTCTAATCTTCTTGCCATCCATGGAGGAGAGGGCTCAATTTTAACTCCTTTGACGATGCAACCGGCGTAACGGTTGCATAAATCAGGATCGAGAATATCTATCTTAAAATCGATTTCATCGGCTTTTTCTTCTGTCAAATAAATCTCTGGAAATCTAAGAGGTTTTCTAAAAAATGCTGATAATTCTCTTGCAATACCAAAGATGCTAAGGCAGTCAGGCCTGTTTGGGGTTATATTTACCTCCAAGACTGTATCGTCTTCAAACCTTTCTATAGCTTCTACTTCATGACCGATATTAGTAAGGACTTTAGCTATCTCTTCAGCAGAAACTTCTATGTCTATATACTCTTTTAACCATTCTATAGGGACTCGCATTAAAATTGCCTCAAAAATCTAATATCATTCTCAAAAAAGAGTCTTATGTCATCAATCTGATATTTTAGCATTGCTATCCTCTCAACTCCCATACCAAAGGCAAAACCATTATATCTTTCAGTATCATATCCCACATTTTCGAGGACAACCGGATGTACCATCCCAGCTCCGAGTATCTCAAGCCAACCACTGTTTTTACAGACTCTACACCCATGGCATCGACATAGGATACAGCCCATATCTACCTCTGCTGATGGCTCGGTAAAAGGAAAAAAACTAGGCCTAAATCTTACTGGGACATCCTGCCCAAACATGAGATGAATAAAGGTTACTAAAACACCTTTCAGATTGCTGAAAGTAACATTTTCATCAATCATTAGCCCTTCAACTTGGTGAAACATGGGGGTATGGGATATATCAGCATCGCACCTATAAACCTTACCAGGAGCAATAAACCTTACAGGTGGAGTCCTTTTAATCATCCCTCTAATCTGAACAGGCGATGTATGAGTGCGAAGCAAGATTTCATCAGAGATATAGAAGGTATCTTGCATATCTCTTGCAGGATGTTCTTTAGGAATATTAAGAGCTTCGAAATTATAATAATCGAGCTCCACTTCTGGACCCTCTTCTACGCTGAAGCCCATCCTTATAAAGATATCTATTATCTCAGCAAGAACTTTGTTTAAAGGGTGCTCAGAACCAAAGGGAGTATACTTACCAGGAAGTGTTATATCTATATATTCTGACAACAGTTGTTTCTTTAACTCCGCCTCCTTTAGGAAAGCTTCTTTTGAGGAAAGCTCCTTCTCAATTAAAACTTTAATTTCATTAATAAGCTTCCCAACTAAAGGTCGTTCTGAAGGGGGTAATGAAGGTAGTAACTTTAATTGGGCAGTTAGTACACCCTTCTTACCGAGGTATTTAACTCTAATAGCATTAAGTTTTTGGAGATCTTCAGCAGAGTTTAAATCTTCAAAAAATCTCTCTTTAATCTCTTCAACCATAGCCTTCTTTTATAATGTAGGGTTTTTTATCTCCTCCACTAATTTAGCGAAGGCAGGAGGATCAGAATAGGCGAGATTAGCGAGAGCTTTCCTATTCAATTTAATATTACTCTTCTTAAGTTTATTCATGAAAACATTATAGGTTAGACCCAAAGCTCTAACTGCAGCGCTTATCCGGGTAATCCATAAAGCTCTAAACTCCCTTTTTTTAAGTCTTCTATCTTTATAGGCAGAAAGGAGTCCTTTCTCAGAAACCTGAGCAGCTACTTTATAGACTCTACTACGAGCTCCATATTGCCCTTTTGTTCTTTTAAGCACCTTTTTATGATATCTTCTTGTCTTATAACCACCCTTTGCTCTTGGCATTTATTCCCTCCTCCATGGTAAACAGACTCTACCTCTCCTTTCAAATAAATAAGATATTAATCATATAATAAAAAAAAAGAGATGGTCAAGTAATCATTTTATTCCCGTAGATTGCCAATAGAACTATACAAAAAATATAAAAGCCTCCTCTTTTATTAGGTTTCTGGATGATATAAAATATCAC
>JAOAEO010000094.1 GCA_026416735.1 Thermodesulfovibrionales bacterium | reverse complement strand
GTACTACTCTTCTACTCACTTTGGGAATGGGATTATCACCTTCAGAATAGACCACTCTCTTAACTTTCACTGATGGGGTTATTGCTTTAACTGGACATACCGCTGTGCATCTGCCACAACGAGTACAACGATCCTCTCTCCACCTCACTATATAGGGGAACTCCTTAGGAGAATTGTCTGAATTATGCTTTAATTCATAAAGCTGCCTTGCCTCTGATTCCATATCTTTACCTCCTCTGCGCCTGGTGACACTATTACCATGTCATATTTCATTGGAAAGATATCCTTACTTTTATCTCTGGAGGGAATTACTTTATCAAGCCCGCATTCTTCGGACATTAAAGCATACTTACCCTCAACTCCCCCTACAACCCCTGGACGTAGTTTTTTAGAATCTTGCACCATAAAACAACTTCCATCTGGTGTAAAACCTATAACCATGTTTGGCCCATCTATGCAGAGTGGCCTAAGAGATCTTTTTATAAGCTTCAACGCCTCTTTATCGGGTCTTTCTTCTATCTCTGAGTTTTTCAAAGGTGTGATGATATCTTTATAGTAGTACAAAGGGTATTCAAGCTGTCTTACTGAATAGTGTAAGATATGCGTAAAGACTTCACTGTCACTATTGTAACCAATATATCCAGGGAAGCCTCTGCTCATTAAAAATTCCCTTATTGGAACGAAGGCTGTGTTTTCTCCATTTGTCATCGTACAATAACCTTGTAAGAAAAAAGGATGGCAAGCATAGAGATAGACTGAATAGTTTGTATTCTGTCTGCCCTGTGCAAATATTATCTTTGCCTTTAATGAGTCCTTGTCGAGGCTAAAAGCCTCTGCTAATTGGAGGGGGTCTCCCACCTCCTTTAGAGTTATGACGTCGGGGTAAAAGGAAAAGACAAATAATGACTCATCAGGTTCACCCAATTTCCTCAAGTTTATGCGTGTATTCATTAGTAGATCCTCTTTTTCTCTTTGGGATTTTTTACGATAGCTCTCTGGATAATCATAGACTCTTGCAAAATAATATTCTCTCAGTTTAATACCCTTGACCCTCTTCAACCTTGGTGTCCAAACGTGCTTGAGCTTAAATCCTAATCTGTCCATATAACTATCTAAAATCTCTACCCCTTTTCTTGAACACACACCCGACAATATAGGGTATTCTTTAAATAACTCGAATTCGCTATTTAAATCCTTCATAACGATGCCGAGTCCTGAACCATCATGCCCTTCTTTCATAGTTTCGAGGGCTGAGATAGGTTCCATCGGTGAAATATATTCATTTGAAGTTATTGCTGCTAATCTACACATCTTTTAAACCTCATAGAGCCATATTTATCTTCAATGTTTTTTTCAAAATACTCTGAAGAACTGCTTTTTCTTAAATTCTTTTACTTTAAAATTATAGAGGTCTTTGAGGCGATTTCTACTTAGGTCATGATATTTGCTCACCTATTAACTAACTCTAAAAAAATCAAAATTTGAACCTGCCAAGCTTATAAAACGGCAATCGGTTGCCGTTTAAGTATATATTAATATTAAATAAAGCTACGACTAATAAAGTCAATATAAATTTTACTTTCCTTTGTAATTCTTTAATGGCGAGGATATTTTTATTTTTTTCTTCATTGCTATCTCTGAAATAATCCGATTTCTTATAACTCATCTGCTTACAATTAGTCTCAGGGTGAAAATAGCGATGCTGTTCATAAAAATAGTGCACTTTCAAAAGTTACTTATGGGATTGTCATTTCCACAAAGGGAGAGCTGTTCAATGAAGACAGTTGCTTTTCGTTATCCCTATATAAAAACAAGAATCTAGGCGTCCTCGAAAAATATATGAATCCTTTGGCTAAAGAGCATGACGGATTGCTGTATATAAATATTCTGTAAAGCTTTGATCGTTAGAAAGTCACTTAAAAGTTAAAAATTCTTGACAAAAGACCTTATTGAAGATTTAAAATGTATGACTAAAGGTAACCGTTTACCATGAACAGAGTTTCATCAGGAATTAAAACCCTCGACTCACTCATAGATTCCCTTTATACTGGAGACAATGTTGTTTGGGAGATTGAAGCTGGCACTAATATTGAGCTTTTTCTTGAAAGTTTCATCCGTCAATCTTTAGACGACAACCATTGTATGATCTACATAAGCTTCAATCGCTCTCCCCAGAGCATTGCTAAAGATATTACTAAAAATTTAGCTCATTTTAATAAAGACCTCTTTTTCCTTTTCGATTGTTTTACCTCTGGTAAAGGTAAAAATGATAATAAATTTTTAAAGTTCTATGAGACTAAACATAATCTAAATATCATAAAAGCTGAAAATCCTAAAGACACAGATAGCTTTGTTAAACAACTGGATTTGATAGAGAGTAACTGCCCAAAAAATATAAGGTATATCTTCGACAGCTTGACTGGAATGCAAGACCTCTGGGGTAGTGAAGAGAGAGCTTATAAATTTTTTACCTATCTCTGTCCTAAGCTATATGATATGGAGACTGTAGCCTATTGGGTTGTAGAGAAGGATGCCCATAGTCAGAAATTCAAAGCTAACTTAAGGCATATAACCCAATTAGTCTTAGAACTTTATAAGAGGAGGGATAAACTGTATATCCGAGCTATCAAGCTCGATGGGAGACAAAATAGAGAAGCCTTTAAACCACATCTTTACGAAATAGAAGATAATAATATAAAGATCATACTATCGAAAAAGAATCTTATAACAGATATAGGAAGTGCAATAAGAGAATTTAGAATAAAGCGTGGAATCAGCCAGAAAGAATTAGCTGACAGAGTTGATCTTACAGCAAGTTTTATATCCCAACTGGAAAACAATCAGATAGTTCCTTCTTTAAACTCCTTTCTCCAAATCTGTGATGCTTTGAAGATTAGTCCTTCTGAAATCTTAGAAAATAAAAAACTATTTTCTGATCATCTAATTATAAGAGCTAAGGAAATTTTTTCTAACAAACCTGATGTGTCAAACGGGATAGAAATATACAATATACAACAAGAGGAGACTTTATCTTCAAAAATCATTCTTCTTCCACCAGAAACAACTTTTGGTGGTCATTTCTCCGTTAATACTCCTGAGGAATTGATTTATATAATAAGCGGAAAGCTTAATATAACTATTAAAGGTAAGACTGAGCAGCTCTTAGAAGGCGATATCCTTTATCTGAAGGAGAATCTGCCTTCTGAGTGGAAGAACGAAGGGGGTGAGATAGCAAAATTACTCTCTGTATCAACTATTCAAGGAATCCGACTCACTCGCTAAGAAGACTCTAAAAATATTAAAAGTTTTGACTTTGTTTTAAAGAACTATCAAATTTTTTTACTTTAAAAAGTTAAAAATACTTATTTTTTTCTTCAATCTATTAAATAATACTTAAAGGAGGTTAAATATTTATGGAAATAGGAATTCCAAATGTAAGTTCTGCAACTGGTACAAGAAACAGAGTTCCCGATCCAGCACCTTATTCGGGTATTTGTTCTGTCTGTTTGGATGGCTGCCCCGGGCTCTGTGAGATTGGAAAATCATCTTATCGGGGAAGGGAGGTTATATATCCTTCTCCTTTTGGAAAGGTGACTTCTGGAGCAACAAAGAAATATCCTGTGGATTATTCCCATCTAAACATTCAGGGGACATGTGTTGGAGCCGTAGGTATAGATCCCGATCCAGATAAGGCTATCTTCCCAGCAGTCTCGACGGAGACGGAACTCGGGTATAAACACAAGATTAAATTAAATCTTCCTGTCTTTACTGGTGCTTTAGGGTCGACGGATATTGCAAAAGACAACTGGGAGGGCTTGGCTGTTGGAGCTGCCATCTCTGGGATCATTGTGGTTATCGGTGAGAATGTCGTAGGCATGGACCCTAAGGCTGAATTTAAAAACGGCGCTGTCGTAAAATCCCCAGAGTTGGAGAGAAGAGTCAATTGTTTTAAAGACTGGTATAATGGTGCAGGGGCTGTCATTCTTCAGCAAAATGTTGAAGATACAAGGCTTAAATCAGCAGAATATGCAATTGAAAAGTTAGGGGTTGAATGTGTTGAGTTAAAATGGGGGCAGGGTGCTAAAAATATCGGAGGAGAAGTAAAACTAAAAACCCTCGAAAGAGCAATAGAGTTAAAAAATAGAGGGTATATTGTAGTGCCCGACCCAACGGATCCAGTAGTTCAGACTTCCTTCAAGGAAGAAGGAATCCGGGAATTTGAAAGACACTCAAGACTTGGGATGGTCGAATATGAAAGCTTTATTAAGGCAGTAGAGTATTATAGGAGTGTAGGAGCAAAGTTTATATCTCTTAAAACTGGAGCATATAGAATAACGGACTTAGCAAGGGCTTTGAAATTTTCTTCCGATGCAGGGATAGATCTCTTAACAATGGATGGTGCTGGTGGCGGAACTGGTATGAGTCCTTGGAGAATGATGAATGAGTGGGGTATACCTACCATCTATTTACAATCAATTGCTTATAAATTTGCCTCCCAACTAAAGGCAAAGGGTAAACATGTACCTGATCTTGCAATTGCTGGTGGATTTTCCTTAGAAGATCATATCTTTAAAGCTCTTGCGTTAGGTGCACCCTTCTTTAAAGCGGTATGTATGGGTAGATCATTGATGATCCCAGCTTTCGTCGGTAAGAATATTCAAAAATGGATACAGGAAGAAAAATTACCATCAGAGATTAAGAAATATGGTGATGTTCCAGAGAGAATATTCATCACCTATGAAACTCTTAAGGCAAAATTTGGGAAAGACTTCGATAGACTACCCTTTGGTGCCATCGCTATGTATACTTTCTGCGATAGGCTCAAATTAGGACTTCAACAGCTAATGGCAGGCGCAAGAAAGTTTGCCTTGAAATACATAGATAGAAAGGATTTAGTCGCTTTAACAAAAGAGGCAGCAGAAGTAACAGGTATTCCTTACGTTATGGAAGCCGATATTGAAGAAGCAGAGAGAATATTGTTAAGTTAATTTTCATCGGTATTAATGAGGGGGGTAACCCCCTCATTAAGGGTGTAAAAGGTCATTTTAAATTCATAATTAAATAGACATATAAAAGATGAATAAAACGATGCTTTCAATCTTGAAGGTTCTCGATAAACACAACTGCACAATGGGATCTAAAGAAATCTCAAAGGAACTTAAGTTTTACGGTATCGACTTAACAGAAAGAACGGTCCGTTATCACCTAAGAATTTTAGATGAAAGGGGCTATACAGAAATCTGCGGTAGAGAAGGCAGAAAGATTACCGAGAAAGGAAGAGATGAATTAAAACATTCTTTAGTATCCTTGAAGGTCGGTTTTGTAATCAGCAAGATAGAAGCTCTCTCTTACCAGACAACTCTCAACTTGGATTCTTTAGAGGGAAATGTAATCTTGAATGTATCTTATTTCCCGACTGAGAAATTCAAGGAATCATTAAAAATAATGAAGCCTGTATTTTCTTCTCCCTTTATAATGAGCGACAGAATGATTCTGGCAAAAGAGGGCGAATTGATAGGTGACCTAATTGTGCCTAAAGGCATGGTTGGAATAGGAACAGTCTGTAGTGTAACGATTAATGGTGTTTTTCTTAAGGCAGGAATCCCAGTCACCTCACGGTTTGGTGGTGTGTTGGAGGTAGAAAAGAGGAAACCAAAACGTTTCATCTCTTTAATTAGTTATGAGGGGTCTTCCTTAGATCCTTTGGAAATATTTATTAGTAGTAGAATGACCAATGTTAATGGAGCGGTAAAAAAAGGGGCAGGGAAAATCCTTGCAAGTTTTAGGGAGATACCAGCTATTTGTGCAGAAGAAGCTAAAGGGCTTGCGAAGAAGATGTCAGAGAGAGGGATTAAGGGGATTCTAATGATTGGAGATCCTAATAAACCATTACTTGAGATAGATGTGGGGATAGATAAAGTAGGTCTAATTGTAGTAGGTGGACTAAATCCAATTGCAGCTATTCATGAGGCAAATATCCCTACCGAGAGCAAAGCTATGTCAACACTCTTTGAATATTCAAAATTATTGAGATTTAATGAGATAGAAGGAGAAGCCCTATGAAGAGAATTGAGGCGATAATTAAGCCTTTTAAGTTGGATGAGGTAAAAGACGCCCTTAATAGAATCGGCATACAGGGAATGACTATTACCGAAGTGAAAGGCTTTGGGCGACAAAAGGGGCATGCGGAACTCTATAGAGGGGCAGAATATATTGTAGACTTTATCCCAAAAATAAAGATAGATATCATTGTGCCTGACGACAGAGTAAATGAAACCATCGAAGTTATAATGAATGCAGCCAGAACTGGCAAGATAGGAGACGGTAAGATCTTTGTATCAAATATTGAAGACCTCATTAGAATTAGGACAGGGCAGAGGGGAAATGATGCGTTGAACTAAATTGATGGAGGCTAAAGAATTCTTAATGGATTCTTTAAAACGGATGTTCCCCTATAAAAAAGGTGATTTTATTGCTATAACTTATTGAAGTTATTCAGTTTTTCTG
>JAOAEO010000093.1 GCA_026416735.1 Thermodesulfovibrionales bacterium | reverse complement strand
GGGTATATATTATAGATCAGGATCAACCAAATGCTTTTGCTACGGGGAGGAATCCTGCCCATGGAGCAGTTGCGGTTACTACTGGAATTATGAGGATTCTTTCAAGAGAAGAGCTGGAGGGGGTAATTGGGCATGAGTTGGCTCACATTAAGAATAGAGATATTCTTGTAAGTACTATAGCTGCAGCCATTGCCGGTGCTATAAGCTATTTGGCTCAGATGGCACAGTGGGCGATGATCTTTGGCGGTGGAAGAGGCGATGAAGAAGGAGAAGGTGGCAACCCTATTGCAGCTATTATTATGATGATTGTAGGACCAATAGCAGCTTTACTCGTTCAGATGGCAATCTCTCGCGCAAGGGAATATGGAGCAGATGAGGGTGGTGCAAAGATTGCTGGCAATCCTCTCTATCTTGCCAGTGCTCTAAATAAGCTACATATGGCTTCTCAGAAGATTCCAATGAATGCTAATCCAGCCACTTCCCATATGTTTATAGTAAATCCTCTATCAGGAGGCTCTTTATTGAGACTCTTTAGCACCCATCCACCCATCGAGGATAGGATTGCACGGTTGAAAGCTATGAGACTTAGAAAATGAAAGGTTAATTATGGCAAGCTGCTAAAGGTGCTTAGGGTAAATTCCTTAGCACCTTTAGTTTTTGTCTCTTCTAATAGCTTTTTCTATTTCCCGTTGGACATCCCTCTGCTTGATTTTTTCCCGTTTTTCGTATAGCTTCTTACCCTTTGCAATTCCTATCTCAATTTTGGCATAAGAATCTTTAAAATAGATCTTTAAGGGAATCAGAGAATATCCTTTTTGAACAAGCAGGCCCTTCAGTCTCATTATCTGTTTTTTGTGTAAAAGTAATTTTCTAGTTCTAAGTGGGTCGTGATTAGTTACATTGCCATGGCTATAAGGACTGATATGACAATTTAATAAAAAGGCTTCATTATCTTTAATGATCACATAGCTGTCTTTTAGATTGACCTTTCCTTCCCTAAGTGATTTAACTTCAGTGCCGAGTAAGACCATCCCGGCTTCGAGAGAATCCTCGATTGAATAGTCATGATAGGCTTTTTTATTCTGAGAAATGAGCTTAATCATAGATTTTATCCGTTTGTTTTTATTATAGCTTTTCTTAGATAAAGTTGCTATAACTTAGTGATCTTTTAAAATAGCATAAATAGAGTTAATTTTTTAAAATATTGCTAAAGGAAGAAGAGGGGGTTCTGCGAAGTTAAAATCTTTACCTTTTAATCTTGCTGAAGTAGGATTATGGGATGAAATTCAGAGTCTATCTAAAAGTTGAATGCTTAGAGAGAAGTTTGAGATATCTCTATTCAGAAATAGTTGTATGTCTTATTATTTTGCCTTCAACCAAGTAAATCACCATCTCAGCTATGTTTGTAGCGTGATCTGCGATGCGCTCAAGATATTGGGCAATAAAGATAATCCTTAAGGCTCTACAAATTATGTTTGGGTCCTCTAACATTAAAAAGATTAATTCACTAATAATGGAATGTTTAAGATCATCAATCTCGTCGTCTCTCATTATTACATCCATAGCGAGTCTTTTATCTTTGTTGACAAAGGCATCTAAAGCATCTCTGGTCATGCCATAGGCAATATCTCTCATACGAGGAATATCGACGTATGGTTTTATACTAGGTTCTTTATTAAGTTCCAAAGCTCTTTCAGCAATGTTTACAGCAAGGTCTCCCATTCTCTCTAAATCGGTAATTATTTTCATGCCCGTTGTAATAAACCTTAAATCACTTGCCTTTGGCTGCCTTAGAGCAATCAATCGAATGCATTCTTCATCTATCTCCACATCGAGGGCATTAACTAAGTGGTCTCTCTTTATCAGGTTTTCAGCAAGGGCGTTATCTCTCTCTATAAAGGATTTAACGCAGTCTTTGATAGAATTTTCAACAAGAGCACCCATTTCGAGTATCTTTTCCTTAAGCCTTGATAATTCTTCATCAAATATCGCCATTAGCCAAACCTCCCTGTTATATATTCTTCTGTCAATTTTTCTGATGGAGCAGTGAAAATTTTTTCCGTTTTTCCATATTCTATAATCTCTCCTAAGTACATGAAGGCAGTATATTCTGAAACTCTCGCAGCCTGTTGCATATTGTGTGTCACTATTATTATTGTGACATTATTTTTTAATTCTACTATAAGTTCTTCTATTTTTGAAGTAGCAATCGGATCGAGGGCAGATGTTGGCTCATCGAAAAGGAGAATTTCAGGATTGGTCGCCAGGGCACGAGCAATGCACAATCTTTGCTGCTGTCCACCAGAAAGATCAAAAGCGGGTTTATCAAGTCTGTCTTTCACTTCATCCCAAAGGGCTGCTCCTCTAAGGGATTTTTCAACCACTTCTGCTAAAACCTTTTTATTGCTAATTCCTCTTACTCTTAGCCCATATGCTACATTTTCAAAAATCGTTTTAGGAAAAGGATTTGGTTTCTGGAAGACCATACTGATACGCATTCGTACTTCTATAGGATCTATATTAGGCGAAATAATATCGATATCATCAGGTTTTAAGATAATACTACCTTCATACCTATTATGGGGATAGAGGTCGTGCATTCTATTGAAGCATCTGAGAAAGGTCGTCTTGCCACAACCAGAAGGACCTATTAGGGCTGTGACCCTTTTTTCGAGTATATCGAGATTTATATTTTTTAAAGCCTGAACATTGCCATAAAAAAAATTAAGATTCTTAACTTCTGCTTTTATACTGTCTCTTACCATTTGATTTTCTTCCTAAATCTGTATCTTATGTAAATAGCAAGGCCATTCATAATGAGTGTCATTATCATCAATATTATGCCTGCGGCAGCCGCATTTACCTGAAATTCTTTTTGAGGTCTCGATACCCAGTTAAACATCTGGATGGGCATAGCTGTAAACGGATCGAATAACCATTTAAATGATAGAAAGGGGAAATCCGATGTTATGGGAGGCGAGGGCAAAAAAGCTATGAATGTTAAAGCTCCAACAGTTATTATTGGAGCGGTCTCTCCAATTGCTCGTGACAACCCAATTATTATACCCGTTAAGATACCTCCGAGGGAGTATGGGAAAATATGCCATTGAACCGTCTGCCATTTCGTAGCTCCAAGAGCATAGGATGCTTCTCGAATGGAGTTAGGGATAGCTCTTATAGATTCTCTTGTTGCCATAATTACCATTGGTAAAATAAGTAGGGCAAGGGTTAAGCCCCCTGTTAATATACTCTCGCCGAATTTGAAGAAATACACAAAGAGTCCTAAAGCTAAAAGTCCGTATACGATCGATGGAACCCCTGCAAGGTTGGCAATATTTATCTCAATTATATTCGTAATCCAATTTTTCCTTCCATACTCTTCCAAATATATTCCCGCTGCTACTCCTATAGGTATAGCAGCCAAAGCTGTGACAAAGAGTATCAAAAAACTTCCAACCCATGCTGAGAGTATACCTGCCTTCTCTGGAATTCTTGAGGGGAACGAAGTTAAGAATTTGTATGTTAGTCTTGGATAACCATCTATAAACAGATCTACAAAAAGAACTGTTAATAAAAAAAGTCCAACTAAAGTTGAAAGTAGCCCAATTATCAAAAATATGCTACTTAAAAATTTATTATATTTTATCCTCTTTTTTAACTCGTTCATAATGATTTTTAATAAGCTTCTCTAATCTTTTTTCTCAACCAAAAACCGATTATATTAAAAATAAGGGTCATCATAAAAAGTACCATGCCAGCAGCAAAAATCGTCTTGTATTCTATCGAACCATGGGGGACATCTCCAAGGCTAACCTGAACAATATAAGCAGTTAGGGTTTGAACAGGCTCATAGGGGTTAATCGTAAAATTAGGCATCATCCCGGCTGCAATGGCTACAACCATTGTCTCACCAACAGCTCTTGAAATGCCAATAAGGAATGCTGCAGCTATTCCAGAAAAAGCTGAAGGAATGATTACTTTAAAAGCTGTCTGAAATTTGGTTGCACCCATCGCGTAAGAGCCTTCTCTTATGTGCATAGGAACAGCCCTCATGGCATCTTCGCTTACAGAGCTTACATAGGGTATTATCATAATGCCTATTATTATTCCTGGACTCAGTGCATTAAATCCAGAAAGCTCTGTTAAAAATTTCTGTAAAATAGGTGTAAGAAATAAGAGTGCAAAATAACCATAGACTACCGTTGGCACCGCAGCTAACAATTCAAGTATTGGTTTCACAGTTTCTCTAAGTCGGTGAGGAGCATATTCACTCAAGTACACTGCTGACATTAAGCCTAAGGGTAAAGCTACCAGTAAAGCTATGAAAGTAGTCAGTAAAGTGCCAGTGACGAGGGGTAAAATTCCAAATTTAGGTGGTTCAAAGAGTGGCGTCCACACTGTACCAGTAAGAAACTCAACAATAGAGATCTCTTTAAAGAAACCAAATGTCTCATATGATAAAACAACCACTATGCTTAGGGTGATAAAGATTGATGAAACAGCGCATATAAAGAGTAATGATTCTATAATTCTTTCTTTAAATTTTTTGATTTTCAAGTCGATTCTCTAAATAATAAGTTTCAGTGAGATATAGAAAATTAACATAAAAATATTACAGATATGTTACAAAAATGTTAAAATAAAATGAAAAAGGGGATCTATTAAATCCCCTTTTGTCCCTTTATCTCTTATTTTTCTAAATTTTTATCTACTCTTTTGTTCTATTTTTAGTAAATCTTCAATCTTTAATCCTACCTTCTCTTCTCCCCCAAACATCGTACCAGTCTTTAATTTAGCAAATCTCTCCTGTGCAAGTTGATAAGCAGTCTTGGGAAGAGGTATATATCTTGCCTCTTTCGTAAGGGTTGGAGCGTTCTTAATGAAGAACTCAACGAACTCCTTTACCTCTGGTTTTTTTGTGGCTGCATCTTTGTTCACATAGATTAATAATGGGCGGGATAGAGGGGTATAAGTACCATCCATAACGGTTTTTTCAGACGGTAAAACAGGACCTTTACCACTATCAATAGGTACGACTTTTAGTTTATCTTTATTTTCTTCATAGTAGGCAAGCCCAAAATAGCCAAGAGCATATTTATCTTGACTGACACCTTGAACTAGAACATTATCATCTTCACTGGCGGTATAATCGCCTCTTGAGGATTTAGCCTTACCAACTATAGCTTCTGTGAAATAATCAAAGGTTCCAGAGTCTGCTCCAGGTCCAAAAAGTTTTAAAGGGGCATCGGGCCACTCTGGTCTAACCTGATTCCATTTTTTAATAACACCTGTTGATGCGGGCTCCCACATCTTTTTTAGATCAGCTACTGTTAGAGAAGTAACCCATGTGTTTTTGGGATTAACTACTACTGCTAATCCATCGTAAGCAATTGGGAGTTCGATATACTCTATCTTGCCCTCTTTACAGGCTTCTATCTCCTTTTTCGAAATAGGTCTTGAGGCATTAGATATGTCAGTTTCACCTCTACAGAATTTCTTAAAACCACCGCCTGTGCCCGAGATACCTACAGTGACTTTTACCGCGCCCTTTTTAGCCTTTTGAAATTCCTCAGCTACTGCCTCTGTGATGGGATAGACCGTGCTTGAACCATCAATCTTTACAATCTTCTCGGCAGTGTAAGCATTCGTTATAAGCAACGATGTAAGGGACACCATTGCAATCACAAAGAAAAGAACTTTTTTTAACATCTTGCTCCTCCTTTTATAGATTTTTTATTTTAGCTTTTATAAGCTATTATAATTCAAAAGTATTAAATAGATATTAAATCAATGTTACAAAAATATTAAAAGCTCATAAACGCGTATTAACATTTTAGGTGCAAAGATAATAGGGGGATATCAGATTCAAAGAAAGATACATAGAGTAGTTTGGTAGCTCTTTGTCTATAAGATTTTATTAGTGGCAATTGTGTTAAAATAATCTAAAATTTCTGGGATATAAATCGACTCTTTTTGCTCAAAAGGGCGAAAGTATAGAGTATTCAAGAAATAATGATTGCTGTAATTGACTATGGAATGGGGAATCTGAAGAGTGTAGAGAAAGCTCTTCTCAAAGTAGGTGCAGAGGTGGTTGTTACTCAGAATCGAGATGTTATAGTGAACTCAAAAGGTATTGTTCTGCCAGGCGTTGGAGCCTTCCGAGATTGTATTTCAAACCTTGAGAGATTAGATCTCCTTGAACTGATTAAAGGAGAGATAGCTAAGGGAAAGCCCTATCTTGGCATTTGTCTGGGGCTTCAGATCTTGTTCACTGAGTCTGAAGAGTTTGGTCTTTGTAAAGGTATGTCCATCTTGGAAGGTAAAGTAAAGAGGTTTAATTTCGATGGTCCTGTAATTGACTCACAAGGAACAAGAAGGCTTAAGATTCCCCACATGGGGTGGAATATAGTTAATTTTGTTAGAAAACCACCCATTTGTAGTGACATACCCGATCAATCCTATTTTTATTTTGTCCATTCCTATTATGTAGTTCCTCAGGACCACGGTA
>JAOAEO010000092.1 GCA_026416735.1 Thermodesulfovibrionales bacterium | reverse complement strand
TGGGAGCACCTATTGTTGGGTTTAATGATTCTGGCGGAGCTCGTATACAGGAAGGTGTTGATGCCCTATCAGGCTATGGGCAGATTTTCTATAGAAACTCTTGCGCTTCCGGGGTTATTCCGCAGATTTCGGCTATTATGGGTCCTACAGCAGGGGGAGCTGTCTATTCACCAGCAATGACAGACTTCATATTTATGACGAAAAGGACGAGCTATATGTTTATAACTGGCCCAGAGGTTATCAAAGAGGTTACAGGTGAGGAAATCGATTTTGAGACCTTAGGTGGAGCGATGGCGCATTGTTCAAAGAGTGGAGTAGCCCACTTTGCCTGCGAAAACGATGCCGACTCCATCGACAAGATAAAACGTCTGCTTTCTTATATTCCTTCTAATAATATGGAGGATCCACCTTTCGTCGATACTGGCGATGACCCCTTTAGAATAGACGAATCGTTAGATTACATAGTACCCGAAAATCCAAGAGAGATGTATGACATGAAAGATGTCATACATTCCATCGTAGATAATGGGGAGATATTAGAGCCCCATGAACACTTTGCAAAAAATATAATTGTCTGTTTTGCAAGAATGGGCGGTCACACCGTAGGAATTATCGCTAATCAACCGAAATATTTAGCAGGATGCCTCGATGTGGATGCATCAGATAAAGCTACAAGATTTATTCGTTTTTGTGATGCCTTTAATATACCTTTGCTTACAATCGCCGATGTCCCTGGATATTTGCCTGGAAGCAATCAGGAGTGGAGAGGCATTATTAGACATGGCGCAAAACTTTTGTGGTGCTACTCAGAGGCTACAGTACCTAAAATTACACTAATAACTCGCAAAGACTATGGAGGCTCTTACTTAGCCATGTGTAGTAGAGATTTAGGTGCCGATATAGTTATGGCATGGCCAACTGCAGAAATTGCAGTTATGGGAGCCGAGGGGGCTGCAAATATTATATTTAGAAAGGAGATAAAATCAGCACCAGATCCAAAAGCGAAAAGGGAAGAGAAAATTCGCGAATATCAGGAATTATTCTCTAATCCTTATGTTGCAGCCTCAAGGGGTTATATTGATGCAGTAATAGCTCCCCATGAAAGTAGAAAGAGAATCATTCAGGCATTAGAGATGTTGAAATCGAAGAGAGAAACCAGACCTCCTAAAAAACACGGCAATATACCTGTTTAGTTTATTAGTTAATATTTAATTAAAAAGATTTAATTGAAAATAAGAGGGTGTTATGGAAACAATTTCCCCAAAGATAGTAGCAGCTATATCGACGGCCGTTAAAGCCTATCAAGATGATCAAAGAGTATCATATGAAAGCCTCCCCCAACTTCTTACAGTTCCTTCTATGGAAAGGATTAGCCTTTGGGCTATTGCAGGGCGTCAAGAGGCAATGCTTCAACGCAAAATCTGGCAACTACGACTATATTAATTAAAATAGAGGAGAAAAAATTTTTAGTAAAGGAGTTTCCAAAATGAAAAATCAAAAAAAGATAGCTAAGCCTTTGAAAATAACTGATACAACCTTCCGTGATGGTCATCAATCTCTTTTGGCTACTCGTTTAAGAACAGAAGACATGTTGCCTATTTTAGAGGTGGTTGATTCAGTTGGATATCACTCCATAGAAATATGGGGTGGGGCTACTTTTGATGTAATGAAGAGATACCTTAATGAAGATCCATGGGATCGCCTCAAAAAGGTTAAGAAGGCTCTGCCGAATACCCCCCTCCAGATGCTTTTGAGAGGACAAAATCTGGTAGGTTATCGACACTATGCGGACGATGTAGTTAGAGAATTTGTACTCTATGCCGCAGAATGTGGCATGGATATCTTTAGAGTCTTCGATGCCCTAAATGATGAAAGAAATTTCGAATCCTCCTTCAAGGCCATTCAAGAGGCTGGCAAACACATTCAAGCCACAATTTGTTACACCCTAACAGAGAGAAGACTTGGGGGACCAGTATTTAACATAGAATATTTTGTAAATAAAGCCAAAAAAATGGAATCGATGGGTGCTCACTCCCTATGCGTTAAAGATATGGGTGGATTGATTTCTCCCTATGATGCTTACGATCTAATCAAAGCTTTGAAAAAAGAGCTAAAAATTCCTGTTCAGCTCCATACTCATTATACCAGCGGGATGGGCTCTATGTCTTATTTAATGGCTGTAGAGGCTGGAGTAGATGTAATAGATACTGCAATAGCTCCTTTAGCCTTACGCTCGTCACAGCCAGCGTTAGAACCTATAGTTGTTGCCTTAGAGGGAACTGAACGCGATACTGGTCTCGACATCAATAAACTCTTTAAAATTGGAGAATATTTAGAGAGCATTTTGCCTAAGTATCGCCATTTCCTCGATACATCTAAGATGGCAGTCATCGATACAGGAGTTCTAATTCATCAAATTCCTGGAGGGATGATAAGTAACTTGGTAAATCAGTTAAGAGAAGCAAATGCTTTACATAGGTTGAAAGAGGTCTTTGAGGAATTACCAAGAACTAGGAAAGAATTAGGATACCCGCCCCTCGTGACTCCGACAAGTCAGATGGTCGGTGTTCAATCTGTTTTTAACGTCTTAATGGGCCGTTACAATATGATTACAGCAGAAGTAAAAGATTACTGCTATGGACTATATGGGACACCTCCTCAACCAATTGATCCAGAAGTGCAAAAAAAGGCTTTAAAGGGCTATCCTCGGGGAGAGACCCCTATTACTTGCAGGCCTGCTGATATTTTGGAACCAGAAATGGAAAAAGCGCGAGAAGCTACGAAGGGGATAGCAAAGGATATTGGTGATGTCTTAATTTATGCATTATATCCCCAAACTGGAATGAGATTCCTTAGATGGAAATATGGATTAGAGGAACCACCCCCAGAGGTTAAGCCAAAGACTATGGAAGATGTTAAACGAGAAGAGGAGCTAATCAAAAAGGCTTTGGCAGGTGAGTTAGTGGAAAAGACTAAGAAAACTGTTCCTCCTAAAGGACCAGGGATAAAGACATATAATGTTTTTGTGGATGGAGAGTATTATTCAGTTGAGATTGAGGATGCTACTGGTGTGATGGCCATTACTAAGCCTACGGTCGCAGCCGTTGCACAGACGACTGTCCAGCCTATGGCACCTCCAGCGCCACCACCAAAGATTGAACCTAAACCTGCTCCTCAACCCCCTAAGGCTGTAGAGAAAGTTTTAGACGGAAAGGGATCTGTAACAGCTCCTATGCCAGGATTGATTATTGATGTTAAAATAAACGAAGGTGATACCGTAAAAGAGGGTGATGAGGTAATTATTTTAGAGGCGATGAAGATGCAGAATCCTCTAAAGGCACCGGTTTCTGGAGTCGTTAAAGCAATAAAAGTAAAGTCAGGCGATTCCGTCAAGCAAGGTGATATTTTAGTAATAATTGGATAGAGAAGCACTTTGAATTTTAAAGAGCTATATCGACTGGTCTATTTGACCAGTCGATATTTCTTCAGTTTTTATAAATCCTTTAAGGTTCTATTAAACACAGGATATCTTGAAAATATTAGAAGAAGCATTAAAGGGTTCTATTCGCTCCTTAGGCAAATTAATCTCTTTTATAGAGAACGAATCTCCTGGATTTTTAGATATTTTAAAGTCTATATATCCCCTTACTGGAAAGGCAAAAATAATTGGAATTACTGGACCTCCAGGTGTCGGTAAAAGCACTTTAGTCTCACGCCTTGCAAAGATTTATCTCGAAAAGAATGATACAGTTGGTATTTTAGCAGTAGATCCCTCCAGCCCTATTTCTGGTGGATCTCTCCTTGGTGACCGCATTAGAATGTCTCATCTTTTCCCTAGCTCTAATATCTTTGTAAGGAGTCTTAGCTCTCGTGGAACCCTTGGTGGTATTTCACAGGCTACGATGAATGTCGCAAGGGTGCTCGATGCTGCTGGTTATAACATCATAATAATAGAGACAGTTGGGGTGGGACAGGCTGAAGTAGAGATTATCCATGTTGCAGATACTGCTGTCGTCGTTTTAGCTGCAGGATTTGGTGATGAGATTCAAGCCTTAAAGGCAGGCTTAATGGAAGTAGCTGACATCTTTGTCGTAAATAAAGCTGATTTACCAGATACCTCTAAATACGTAAATACTATTGAGAAGATTCTTCTTAAAAGCTCATCTAAGAAAAGTTGGACACCGCCTATTGTAAAAACAATAGCTCTGACAGGGCAAGGCTGTGATGAACTCGTAAAGAAGATAGATGAACATTATGAATTTTGTAAAGAAAATGAATCACTGATTAATGAAAAAAGGAAACGCCAATTGCGGGAAATAAAAAGGCTTGTCGAACAAAAAATCAAAGAGGAAATCGAGGTTTTTTTTGAAAGGGAATATAGCCTCGAAGAGATAATTAATAACGACCAGCAAAGGAATAAGGGACCTTACGTAATTGCTGAAGAAGTGTTGAATGCCTTTTGGAAAAGCCAGCAAAGGTCAAAACCTCTAAAATCCTGATCTTGTCAGTTGATACCTAATACTGCCTTTCCTTCTTCATAAGCATTTTATTCTATAAGTTGACCTTTAACTCTTTGATAGTATAGAAGAGATTTTTTATCTTTTCTCATGACTTTAGCAATTTGAACAGCTCTTTCTCATAGCTTATACCTTTTATTTACAAAAATCTTCCCTACATCCCAAGAGTTAGACAGTATAGATTTATCCCTTACATACAAGCTTTTCTATTCTAAGTATATTCTTAAGCTGGTAGAGAGATTTAACCCTCAAAACTTTTTAAAAGCTTTCTCTCTCATTCTATCTTAGTTATGCTTCTTTAATAAACAATTATCTTTCTTATAATGATTGCCTTGAATTTTCATAGTAAAATATGACTAAGCTGAACTGTTGGTTGTGCATTCCATTTAACCTTCCGTCTCTCAATTAGAATTCCTCCATTAGTCTCTATCGGTAGATTACAATGTAATGTTCATCAGTTAATATACACAAAATATACGTTGAAATCTTCTCGAAGTCAAATTAAACTGTTAAAGAAGCTCCAACCAGTTTTTGTCGTCAAGATATATTTTTTCTTTTGAAGTGATATGACAAACTCCGTTCTGGTCTTCTATCGTTGGTAGAGTTTTTATATTACAACTAAGGAGTTCATGAAGTTGTGACCACTGTTGATAAATTGTTCAGAGGTGCTATCATTAAAATCTTCTTTAATGGAATACCCTCTTTTCAAAAGTCTCCATCATCAAGATAAAAGTCAGAGGTAAAATTTTAAGAATTGCACTTTTAGAAAAAATAATTTATCATTCTTAGTGATGTCTATAGGAATAATAGCTGCCACGCCCATTGAATTAGAGATCATTCTCCAAAACCTCTCAAAATCTAAACCCTCTAAATCTCATAAAACTCTCTTTTACGAAGGTTACATCAGTAATCTACCAGTAATAGCTTGCCTCTGTGGTGTTGGGAAGGTAAACGCTGCTCATGGGACAACAATATTACTCGAAAAATTCAATGTAGACTCAATTTATACAATAGGAATCGGAGGTGCCTATCCATCTTCCATGCTAAAGTTAGGGGACATAGCCATCGCTGAAAAGGAGATTTATGGTGATGAAGGATTGGTATCGAAAGATGGTTTCCATACGCTAAAGGAGATCAATCTTCCATTACTTGAGCTTGGGGGAGTTAAATACTATAATGAGTTTATACTCTATATTCCTGCGGAGTTAGAGACCTTCCCTTATAGAGGAAATTTCGTAACTGTCTCTTCCTGCTCAGGTTCACTAAAAAGGGCTTTTATGTTAGAGCAAAAGTTTAATGCCCTCTGTGAGAATATGGAGGGTGCTGCCATTGCTCATATATGTACTTTATACGGAAAGCCAAATGTTGAAATTAGAGGTATTAGCAACATTATAAGTGAAAGAACTGCAGAACCCTTGAGCAGAAGTGATATACTCAGAGCGGCTTACAAGGTTCAAGAATTCTTTCTGGACTTTTTAAAAGCTCTCTAATCACCATCGATCCTCCCAAAGACAACTACACACATAGTCTTATAAATTCTGTGGCTGCCACAGGCAACCCCAACTAAATTAAATCGGGGATTTAGCAGATTCTCTCTATGCGTTCTTGAAGGCATCCCGTCATTTATCAGAAAAAAAGGCACTATCTCATCTGCTGAAGAAAGCCCATAGGCTATATTCTCTCCGATATACATATATGGGCTATCTACATATCTTCTTACCCTATCTAAAGGTGAAGAGTTATCACTCCCTATGTGACCAATTGCTCCTGTTTTGCTTTGGTCTTTAAGATGATCACTGGCTGATTTAGTAAGGGCCTCATTGGGGTAGAGCACCCCTACCGGCTTAGATTTTAATAATACACTGTAACATTCTTCCACAGCCTTCCTTCCTTCTTTTGTACTATAAATAGTATTTTTATAAAGGAGGATGGACGTCTTATAAAGGCGGTGGCTATTGAATTTTCAGACATATATATTTAACCGGAGGGCAATTATTATCTTAAAATATTTGGAAAACAGTAATTCAAGTTC
>JAOAEO010000091.1 GCA_026416735.1 Thermodesulfovibrionales bacterium | reverse complement strand
ACTTAAGGCAGTCAGATGCATAGAGAGGGATATAGAAGAGTTGCTTCACTTCTATAGTTGTCCTAAGGGGATAAAGCTAAGTATGACAACGGAGAGGGTCTTTAGAAAATTAAGAAGAGTAAAGACTATAAATTGTTTAATAATGATTAGATATTGAGAGAGTTGTATAGGCAGTGCTAAATCATCCAACAAAGGGAAAGAAAAATAAATTTGTGGTTGCTTTTAGAAATACTTTAAAATTTATAAATACTGAATTGAGGGGGGATCTATTTATGAACATTAAAATTACCTTTCCAGGTGGTAAAAAGGTCTATGCAGAGTTTGATGGTATGATCATTAAAACAGATCAACCTCCCCAGTATGGTGGGGAAGGGACATCTCCAACCCCTTTTATGCATTTTCTTGCCTCTATTGGCACTTGTGCAGGCATTTATGTTTTAAGCTTTTGTCAAGAAAGAAATATTTCTACTGAAGGAATTTCTATTAATCAACAGATGGTATATGTTACTAAAGAAGAAGGAAAAGTCGAGCTTGAAAAAATTGTATTGGATATAATGCTTCCATCTGATTTTCCAGAAAAATATCGTAAAGCAATCATAAAAGTTGCTGATCAATGTGCCGTTAAGAAAACTATTCTCAATCCGCCCAAATTTGAAGTAAGAGCTACTGTTCTATAATGAAAGGAATTTTCTCTTTGGTACTCTTTCTCTCATTTTTTTTTATCTCTAATAGTATTGAGTCTAAAGTTCTCCCGAAATATGAGCGGAAAGAAAAAGGTAGAATAGTAAGTATACGTCTGATCGACAAAGAGGCTAACAAAGTCTTTATTGAAAGAGGTCTTATTAACAAAAGGGGTTTAGTATCCTCCAGATGTAAGCCCATATTAGAATGGTTAAAGAATATAGGAAGTGAATTGTTTGTGATGGTTGAAGATTCTAAAATCTTTCAGATTGACAAAATACTCTTTTGTGATTTGAAAAAAGACAAAGCCCTTTTTTTACTTAAGTCAATAATTTCTGATACATCTGATAAAGAAGATTCTATGGGGACAAGAGCTTCTATAGATAATGACCAAACAGAAATCAAGAAAGGAGATACAGATATTACCGCTGAGCCAAATAAAATACCACCCCTTCAGAAGGCTTATAAGTTTCATAATACTAAGAAATATAATGAAGCTATCTTTCATTACAAGCAGGCTTTGGTAATTGATCCAGCTTCTGTTGAAATACATTTGAATCTTGGAAATGCCTACTTCATAATCGGGCAATATGAAAAGGCTATAGAGTCTTATAGAAATGCATTAAGACATGCACAGGAAGGACATCTAAATATTCTTAATAAAATAGGAACGGCTTACCTTTTCATCAATGACTATAGCAAGGCGATTGAAATATTCAAAGAAATGCAGTCTTTAGAACCATCTAATCCAGAGCCCTATTTTCTTCTTGGATTGACTTATTATATCATTGGTAGTGATGAAGAGGCTTTTAATGAATATCTGAAACTTCAAGAAATCTCACAATCAATGGCTGAAAATCTTTTTGATATCTTATATAGGTAAATCTCAGGGTCTAATCTCAACGGGGGTTCCATCTTCTATAAGTTTCCATATCTCTTCTATTTCTTCATTGGTCACGGCTATGCATCCATTTGTCCAATTAAGTCTTCTATGTAATTTATTTAGAGAGGCGAGATCCTTAGGAAGTCCATGTATTGCTATGCTATTACCAGGATTTACTCCGAGTTTTTTTGCATTTTCAATATCTCTTTCATTAGGGTAAGAGATAAAAATAGTTAGATAATATTTTTCACTATATTTTCGAGAAGAAATAGTATATATTCCTTCTGGCGTTTTATTGTCTCCTAATCTTACTTTAGGACCAATTGGATCTTTTCCTAAAGCGACTTTATAAATTCTAATAATTTGTCCTTCCTTCAAAAGAAATAGTAGCCTTTTGCCCTTTAATACAATTATTTTATCTGCTTTTAAGTAATCTGCAGAGAGGTAATGGGGGGATATTAGTATTAGAGAGGGTAACAGAAAAAGAGTAAAAAGAAAACACTTAAGATTCATTTTTCACCATTTATTTAACTCTACCCAAAGATGCGAATAAAGATAGAATAAAGCTTATTATACTGATTATGATAGAACCTATTAATGCTGGTATAAACCCGTCCACATGAAATCCAAGGTTAAAAGGAGAAGAGAGTTTGGCTGTTAAAAGTAGCATCAAGGCATTAATTACGAGCATGAAGACGCCTAAGGTAAAAACAAGCAAAGGTAGTGAGAAGAAGGTAATGATCGGTTTAATTATTGAGTTTACAATACCAAAAATTAAACCTATAATAATCATCTTCCACCACTCGCCCGTAAAGGTTATACCATCTACAAGCTTTACTGCTACGCCTATAGATAAAGCATTTATCATGATTCTTAGAGCTAAATATGCCATGGCTCGTAATTTTCTATTCTCCTTCGGGATTTTTTTTTTGAAAATCAACTCTAATATAATACCATATGAAAGGGGAAGATATGGCTCTGATCTTTGAAATTTTTTAAAGGAAAGCTATACTCCAAATCTAAATTTTATCTTTCGAAAATATCTTTATATGAATTATTTTGGCATATGTCTTGAAAGGACATAGCTACTACATTTTAAGTCATGCCTTTAAGCTTTTCTTTTTTATCTTTCGATCATGCTTATTTTGTAATTAATTATATGTTTTAATTATATGTTTCAAAACAATTCTTACAATGTATAGAAAACAAGCATATTTTTAGCCAATTGATTTTTTAAGCTATCGAAGCTTATTCTTATATTTATTTGTGGGCATCTGATTCAATGTTAAGTAGAAGGGTTAGGACAGCTAGTAGATATATTGTCGGTCTTGATGTAGGAACGACAAAGATCTGTGTTGTAGTAGGAGAACTTATAAGAGAGGGTATCTCAATAATTTCAATTAGCACAACCCCCTCTTCTGGTTTAAAAAAGGGAGTCGTTGTGGATATCGATTCTACAGTTAACTCCATAAAGAAAGCTATTAGCGATGCCGAAAAGCAATCTGGCATTGTGATAGGAGAAGTCTATGTTGGAATCGCAGGTAGTCATATTAAAAGTTTTGTTAGCTCTGGTTCTGCTGTAGTCAGAGGTAAGGAAGTGACCAATGAAGATGTCTTAAGAGCTATTGAGTCTGCAAGCGCTGTAGATGTTCCATTGGATAGAGAAATAATTCAGATAATTCCTACAAATTTCTTCTTAGATGGTCAGGGTGGCATAAAAGATCCTGTCGGCATGAGTGGGTATAAACTAAGCGTTAATGTTTTTATCATTACAGGTGCTGTGACTTCTATACAAAACCTGGTTAAATGTTGTCAGAAGGCTGGGCTTGAGGTTAAAGATATAATTTTACAGTCCCTCGCTTCGGCAGACGCCTCCTTAACACCCCAAGAGAGAGAAGCAGGCATCGCTTTAATTGATATAGGTGGGGGGACGACTGATATAGCGATTTTCAAAGACAATTGGCTTAGACACGCAGCCGTCTACGGAATAGGTGGTAACCATTTCACTAACGATCTTTCTATTGGTTTAAAGTTGCCATTTCAAGAGGCAGAAAAGATTAAGATTAGTAATGGCTATATTTTGCCTGCCCTTGGAAGGGAGGATATGGAAGTTGAGATAATTCCAATAGATGGTCATAGCAGAAAGATTCCTCAAAAATATATATCGGAAATACTCCTTCCAAGGAGCGAAGAACTACTTGAGTTAATAAAAAACGAAATAGAGATAGTTAACAAAGGGGGTATTTCCATATGTGGAGCTGTACTAACAGGTGGAGCATCTCTGCTTTATGATTTTGACAGGCTTGCAGAGACTATTTTATCTCTTCCAGTGCGCATAGGCTATCCAAAGAGTGTTGTAAGACCTTTTAAGCTACAGTCTTTAAAGTTCTCGAAGGGTGGCTCGTATTTCCTCAATGAATTAAAGGAAGATTTTAATAATCCAATGTACACAACAGGGATAGGGCTCGTCATTTATGGGGCAGCCTCTTCCATAGAAGGAGGACTCATAGAACAGGATTCATTTACTGAAATAGTCAACAAAATTGCCCTTTGGTTTAAAAACATTTTTAAAAAGATTGGAGGACAAAGTGTTTGAAATTGAGCAAGCTGAAAGAACTATTGCTAAAATTAAGGTAGTAGGAGTTGGCGGAGGTGGCTGCAACGCAGTCAATAGTATGTTGTCTCCATCAATTTATGGTGTGGAATTTATTGCAGTCAATACTGACAGTCAACACTTGGAGATGTCTTTAGCCCCCTTAAAAGTTCAAATTGGAGCAGAATTAACAAGAGGACTTGGGGCAGGTGCAAATCCAGTGATAGGAAGGCAAGCAGCCCTTGAGGACAGAGATACCCTTACAGCTTGTATTGAGGGAGCTAATATGTTATTTATAACAGCAGGAATGGGTGGTGGTACTGGAACTGGAGCCTCTCCTGTTATCGCAAGCATTGCTCGAGAACTAAAAATCCTAACGGTAGCTGTCGTCACAAAGCCTTTTTACTATGAAGGCAGAAAGAGGGCTTTAAATGCTGAAGAAGGTATTGAAGAATTAAGAAAATTTGTCGACACCCTAATTGTTCTACCAAACGATAAAATACACAAAGTTGTCGAAAAAGGGACACCTTTAATGAAATCTTTTGCTATAGCTAATAATGTTTTAAGAGATGCTATTCAAGGGATTTCAGACGTTATTTTAGTGCCAGGACTTATTAATCTCGATTTTGCAGATATCAAAACAGTCATGGAAAATGCTGGAAAGGCAGTAATAGGTGTTGGCATTGGTAAAGGTGAAGAAGGGGCTTTAGAGGCTGCAAAAAAGGCTATATCAAATCCTTTTTTAGAGGATTCATCTATCGAAAATGCTACTGGAATATTGATAAATATAACTGGTGGATTAAATATGTCTTTAAGTGATGTAGAAACGGTGGCATCTTATATTTATGATTCGGCTAACGATGATGCTAATATTATCCTCGGAGCTGTTATAAACCCCAACATGGAAGACGAAATAAAGGTGACCGTTATTGCTGCTGGCATAGAAAAAAAGCAGAAGAATATTTTACCGCCAGTTCAAAATGTTAAGGTTTGGCAACACCAACAGACTATGTCGACGTTAAACACTACCAGCAGGATTTTGTCTAAAAGAATTGAGCCACCGATAGTTGAGTCAACTAACAAGACATCAGAAGAAGAGAGAATTGTACGAGATTCTCAAAAGGAGAGCAAAATTGAAGAGCCAGTTATCGAAGTTGAAGATGAGTATGATATACCAGCCTTTTTAAGAAAAAAGGGGAGGTAGCATCAACAGAAGACTTATTGAAAAAGCAGAATATCTTCTCACAAAAGAGAAAGGAACTGTTTTTAAAGACTTTGGCGGTCGCATAAGTATCTGCCTAATTTACCCTAATACCTACCACATTGGCATGTCCAATCTTGGTTTTCAAGGAATTTATCATATCTTGAATAAAAGAGAAGATGTAGTCTGCGAAAGAGCCTTTTTCCCTACAGATGAAGACTTAGATGAACATCTAAGAACAAAAACTCCTATTTTTTCTATCGAGTCTAAGCTTCCTATCGATAGATTTAACATCATCGCCTTCTCTTTATCTTTTGAAAACGATTATCCAAATATACTAAGGATACTTAAGATTTCAAATATTCCCTCTTTCGCTACCGAAAGAGAAAACCACCATCCACTTGTCATAGCTGGTGGAACTTGCATGTTTTACAATCCTGAACCAGTTGCCTCAATATTTGATATTATTTTTATTGGTGAGGCAGAGGAGACCATAAATGAGTTTATCGATTTGGTACATTCCATTACGAAGATTGGCATTTCTAATAAGTATTCCGTTGGAGCTAGTTTCAAAGAGAATTTGAAAAGGGAAGCCTTAAGTATAAGCGGCTTATACATTCCACAGTATTACGAAATAAGATATGGTCAAGATAGCACCATCTCCGAGAGGATTCCTTTAATGAAGGCACCACAGTATATTAGCAGAAGATTTATAAAGGATTTGAATGATTCTCAGATTTCTCATGCTATCATCTCATCAGAGACAGAATTTTCAGATATGCATCTTGTTGAAATCATGAGAGGTTGTAAATGGAAATGCAGATTTTGTGTCGTTAGCCATGTTTATAGCCCACCCAGACAAAAACTTCCTGAAAGAGTTATAGATCAGATCGATAATTTACATACTAAGGTAAGGGTAGGATTAGTTGGGCCATCCTTGAGTGATTATATCGACATCGAAAGCATTTTAAAGAAAGAAGGTATAGATTTTTCAATAACTTCTCTTCGAGCAAATAGGAAGAGTATTAAGCTTATAGAGCTATTAAGACATCAAAGGAGTGTTTCGATTGCTCCAGAAGCTGGGACAGAAAGGTTGAGAAGAGTAATTAATAAAAATATTTCGGAAAAGGATATTTTGGAAATTTCAGAACTGATCTTAAGTGCTGAAATAGAATTTCTAAGACTGTACTTTATGATTGGACTTCCTACAGAGAATATCGATGATATAG
>JAOAEO010000090.1:6327-6645 GCA_026416735.1 Thermodesulfovibrionales bacterium | reverse complement strand
AAAGCCTTGCTGAAGGATATAGAGAAGCTACCTAAACCACAAATATAGTTGCATTGTCTTTATTGAGGACTATCTATTTTAACAATCTACAGATTAGTTGATATCTCCTATTGTTCAGATTCAATGAGTAACATGCTTTCTAAGGGTTTAATCGATTTTGTGAAGATAGACGGATAGAGTGGTGTAATACTGTTTTTAATAAGAAGAAAAACTACAGAAGTTTTCAATATTCGACCATACTTACTTTTTGGAAAAATTACAAAGGGAGGAAAATAATATTCTCCATTGATTGCTTAAAACTATGTCAGTAAGAATAAA
>JAOAEO010000090.1:259-6317 GCA_026416735.1 Thermodesulfovibrionales bacterium | reverse complement strand
GAATAAAGATATGTGGTATAACAAACATTGAAGACGCCCTCTTTGCAGCTAATTATGGAGCCGATGCAATAGGTTTTATTTTTTTTCGAGGTAGCCCAAGATACATCGAGCCACAATCTGCTAAGGAGATTATTTCATATTTACCACCCTTTTTAACAACTGTGGGAGTATTCGTTAATGAGGACCCAGAAAAAATCAGAAAAATAATGGAGTTTGTTGGTTTGGACATCCTCCAACTCCACGGTGATGAGCCGCCTGAAATCTGTAGAATCTGGTCAAGAGTTATAAAAGCTTTTAGGGTAAATAATCTTACTGATCTGAGAACTTTAGGGAGTTATAGAACCTCAGCTAATCTATTGGATGCCTATTCTCCTGATATGTATGGTGGAACGGGTAAGACATTCAATTGGGATATAGCTATAGAGGCAAAAAGATATGGACCTGTAATCCTTTCTGGAGGGTTAAATGTTGAAAATGTTGAAGATGCCATTCTATGGGTGAAGCCCTATGCTATCGATGTTAGTAGTGGGATAGAACAATCTAAAGGTAAAAAGGACCTTAAGAAGATGAGAGAATTCATAATAAGAGCTAAAACTGCTTCGAGCAGACTTTAATAATTGTCTTTACATTACCTCTTGGATTAAAATCGCCAATTACTTCTAAAAATTTTGGCTTAAGGAGATCTTCAAGGGCACTGTAAATCTTGTTGGTGGCTTCTTCATGGGAGATATAGATATCTCTGAATGAGTTTAAAAAAAGTTTTAAAGATTTTAATTCGACTATCTTTTTGTAAGGTATATAGGTTATCTTAATAGTTGCAAAATCAGGATAACCCGATTTAGGACAAAGACATGTGAATTCGGGGAAAGAGATATTTATTTCGTAATCTCTTTCTTGATAGGGATTATCCCATGTTTCGAGTACTGACTCTTTAATCTTTTTCTCGCCGTATAACATCGAAAAGTTTATAAAATATTATATTCAATCTTTTTTGTATGTTGTCAATTTTGTTTGAATAAAAATTTTTTACTCACGAGCTACAGTAAGATGGGATATTATGAATTCCATATAAAAGTCTCTCAAGTCTCTATTGATGCTTTAATAGAAAGGCTTTCTGAAATTGGTTGTCTTGGCATTATAGTAGACGATAACTCTCTTGTAGTATATTTTCCTGATTTAATTTTCATAGATAAGGTAGAAAGAGAACTTCATAACTTCAAGAAAGTCCTTCAAGATTCAGGGCTTTCCGATGATATTTCCTATAAATATGAGTATATTTCTGAAAAAGATTGGAATGAATCATGGAAAAAGACATTTCAGCCAATAGACGTGGGTGAAAGGTTAACGATTCTTCCTCCTTGGCAGGAGGGAAAACCAGACCGTATTAATTTAATTATCGATCCTGGGATGGCCTTTGGCACAGGGCACCACGAAACAACAGTTAGATGCTTATCTTTAATAGAAGAATTATCGAAAGAATTACCATCTAAGGATAGCTTTCTCGATATAGGCACAGGCACAGGTATACTTGCTATTGCAGCATCAAAGTTAGGGTTTAGTTATGTGTTAGGCTTAGATATCGATCCTTTAGCAATAGATGCAGCTAAGAGAAACATTAATTTGAATGATCTCAAAAATGTAGACATACAATGTTGGAAATTAGAGAATGTTGAAAAATCCTTTGACTTTATTGTTGCGAATCTACTTTCCGATACCCTGATAGCACTATCATCAGAAATAGTAGCTCATCTAAAGTCAACGGGTATAATGGTTCTATCTGGAATCATTGAGGGACAGGAGGCCGACATAATCAAAGTATATGAAAGACATAGCATAGATTTTTTTAAAAAAATCGTTGATGGCAAGTGGGTAACCTTAGCAGCAAAAATCCGTTGAAGATTGCAATCAAAGAAACTTTTTAGGATTAATAGGCGATTTCATTAAATCTTATCTTTTTCTCCACCCTGCCCATACAGGGAATCCAGTACTATCCCTAAGTATCAGAACTTTATCGTCTTTTCTAACCTCGGCAGCTATTATTGCAGGTTGACCTTCAATGCTTACAGGAGATCCCTTAACTTCTATTGAATCACCAACTCCTATCTTTATGTCCTGCCTTTCTATATACCACGCAGGTCCTAAATGCACAGTGATGGTCTCTTTTTCTGTTTTGAGTTGTAGATGTATACCGGGAGTAGTTATACCTTTAATATTAGGGACTGTTCTATCAGTAGATAAAACCTTACCTGAGATTGTTTCTACCTTTGTAGGATCATACATCCTTTGAAATTGGGAGTTTACCCCCCAACCCCCACTTCCCACCCAAGGTCTTTCTTTTGTCGGACTAACCTCTTTCTGACCGATTTCTCTTTGAGCGAAAGCAAGAGAAGTTGAAAAAGTCAAAAGTATGAGGATTAAAAACCTTAGAAACTTTATACTTTTCATACTCCCTCCATAAAGAAATTTAATAACAGTTCAAAAAATGATATCTTAGAGATAAAGGCTTTCTAATAATTTTAATTTTCATTTAAATCAACCAATCGATCCCCCTTTAACAGGGTTATCCAAATAACTTAAAAAATCATTTAGATATTTGCTAAAGCAAGAATGATTAAAAACTTTTGTTATTACAAAATCCCCAATTTTTGGTTATCTTTCAATTGTTGTTATTTTCAAAAAATCTTAGTCTTTCATATACTTTGATTTTTAGTGAAGCTTAAAACTGTTTTATCCATTAGCTCAACTTTTGGGATTTAACTCTTAGTCAATTCATCAACTTCCTTCTTGCCTTCTTCAAGCTCTTCTAATTGTTCTTTGTCAAGCCTTAGTAATAAGGCTTGGAATTCTCCTACATGAGTCTTCTCTTCCTTTGCTATGTCTAATAGGATTGTTCTAATATTTTTATCAGTTGTAAGAGCTGCCATTTGCTCATATAGATTTATTGCATCAAGCTCTGCAATTATTCCCGCCCTCAATATTTCCTTGTCGATGTCCTCCTTATTAATTTTACTTAGGTCAAGTGGTATTTTTGACAGCATAAGGTTAACCTCCTTTTTTACAAAAGAATTTAATTATTTTGAATTTTTTATTATATATTATGTACCTTTTCTTTCAAAAATTAGAAACAAAATTAGAAAAATAATTATAAAGAATGAAATTATTGTCCAGCAATTATAGCCTATTATTTAAAAATAAAGCCATTTTACCATAATACCTCCATTTCATTAAAGCTTTCAAAAGAAAGGATAGGCCTTAGCATATAAAAGAGTACTAGCTGATATTCCAGCAATTGGAAAAAGACTATCTATTTTCCTTTACCTGAAACTCCTAATTGAGTTAAAGGACGATGGCCTGTTAGTACCCAATTAAGTTTAAAAATCAACCCACCCATGATATTTGATGCTAAGACTCTTAGACTGATATGGAATTTAATATGTCCCATGTCCTTTATTATCTATTATTATTTGAGTCCCCACCACTATTCATTCCAGCAAGTAAAACTTTATTATTGTCATGTCCTTCGTAAGTAGGGCTCTTAATAGGCTTATGATATGAGATTTAGATAGCATTCATAGTAATAATGTTATTGCTGAAGTACTTAAGATTTTGATCAACATTTAGTTGATCTTGAAGCAACCCTTCTTAAAAAATTATTTTATGTGGGTAGTCAGTAAGTAATTAAATTATCTTAGTCAGCAGTGAGTGTATTTTAACTACTGCTGGAGGGGACATCGAAAAAGCCAATATTTTGATTTTTACATTTTCTATAAAAACTGATGTATAATCAAGACAATTAGATTTAGTAATATAGATTTTGAAGTGAGAGCTAAAATAAAGAAGGAAGATTTAGTCTATCTTTTCTTAGAGCTTAAGGGGACGCATAAAATAATTGGTCCAAAGGTTAGCAATAATGTTATAGTGCTCTCTGAAATCGATTTTGAGGATTTACCCCTTGGTTATAGGGATCTGCAATCACAAGGAAGCTATAAACTTATAAAGTCTGATGAATCCACAATGTTTGGATACTCTGTCAGTGCTGATTCCTTTAAAAGATTTCTGAATCCGCCGAATGTTGAGATTCTGTCTTTTAAGACATCTAAAAGAGGGCTTTCTTTTAAGCCTTTAACTTATCAGGGTAAGCCACTCGCTTTTTTTGGGATTAGATCCTGTGATAGGGAAGCCTTAAGACTTTATGATAAGGTATTTTTGGAAGGTTTAGAGAGAGATTTCTATTATAATTCCATCAGACAAAATTTAATTCTGATCGCCTTAAATTGTATTAATCCAGGAGATAACTGTTTTTGTGCCTCCATTTCAACTGGTCCAGAGGTTAAAGGCAGCTTCGATCTTCTCATTACAGAGTTAGATGATTGTCTTTTGATCGAGAGCGGTTCTTCCTTTGGGGATAGATTGATAAAAGTTTTGCCACAGGAAAGTGTAAATGAGACGCATATGACTAAGAAAAAGTTGGTTTTAGAAAAATGCATGGGGATGTTTAAAAAAAAGATATCCTTTAATAAACTACCCGACTTGATCTATAAAAATATTGAGAATCCAAGATGGCAAGAGATAGCTAAACGAGACCTCGAATGTGGCAATTGCACCCAAGTCTGTCCCACCTGTTTTTGTAGTACTACTTACGATAGTGTTATGTTAAATGGTATTTCTAAGAAAATCACAGAGATATCGGGTAGAAAGATAAGAGTTTGGGACTCCTGTTTTTCGAGGAACTTCGCAAGAGTCCATGGAGGTAATTTCAGGCTATCACGTAAGGCTCGCTATAGACATTGGTTTGCTCATAAATTAGCTTATTCCTTAGAACAATTCTCTCTACCTGGTTGTGTAGGGTGTGGTAGATGTATTACATGGTGTCCTATGGGGATAGATTTAACCCAGGAACTTGAGGGGTTTAGCGATGGCGAGTAAATTAATACCAGTTGTAGCTGAAATCAAATGGATTAAAAAGGAATCGAGAGATACTGCTACTTATGCTTTAAAAATACTCGATAAAGATGTAAACAGAGATTTTAAATATGAACCGGGGCAATTCAGCATGCTTTCAGTAGTAGGTATTGGAGAAGTGCCCATTTCTTTTAGTTCGGCTCCCACAGACCGAGATATTACTCATACTATAAGAATCGCTGGGGATGTTACCACTGCCCTTTCGAAACTTAAGGTTGGGGATTTAATAGGTGTGAGGGGACCCTTTGGGAGAGGTTGGCCCCTTTCTGAATTATACGATAGGGAGCCTCTGATTATAGCTGGAGGTATAGGTATAGCCCCTATGAGGTCTATGATTCGTGAGATTGTAAATAATTATGACAAATATTTTTTTAGAAGGACTCCTGTAGTCGTTTATGGTGCAAGAACTCCAAAGGATATCCTTTTTCGTAATGAATTCCCCCGTTATAGGGGCTTTTTTGAACTCATTCTTACAGTCGATTCTGCAGATCCTGAAGAATATTGGAAAGGGGAGATCGGTTTCGTTACCAATGTTATAAAAAGATTAAACATTAATCCTTTACATACAACTGCCTTTATTTGTGGTCCTGAAATAATGATGCAGTCGACAATTAAAGAATTGCTTTTAAAGGGTGTTGCGAGGGAAAAAATTTTTCTTTCGATGGAAAGAAACATGAACTGTGGGATAGGCTTATGCGGCCATTGTCTTTTTGGTCCTAAGTTCATCTGTAAAGATGGTCCCGTATTCAGATACATAGAAGTAGAAGAATTTCTCGGTATTAAAGAGTTATGAGAAAGCCAAAGATAGGTGTTTTTAAATTTACTTCCTGTGATGGATGCCAGCTGGCAATTTTGAATTTAGATGAAGGATTACTGGATTTAATCTCCTTTTTCGATATTTCTTACTTCAAAGAGGCTATCGATAGTTCCATAGTGAGGGAGTTTGACATCGCCATCATTGAAGGGTCAATTACCACGAATTGGCAAAAAAAAGATATAGTTAAAATAAGGGAGGTGTCGAGATATTTAATTGCCATTGGAGCTTGTGCAACGGCAGGTGGTCTACAGGCGTTGAGAAATTGGGATAGTATAATAG
>JAOAEO010000090.1:0-249 GCA_026416735.1 Thermodesulfovibrionales bacterium | reverse complement strand
GAGACAGGTATAATAGATTTTAAAAGATATGTCTATCCAACTCCAGAAATCGTGGACGTTTTGTCTACATCAACCCCCATATCGGAACATGTTTACACTGACTATGAGCTTTGGGGATGTCCAATCGATAAAAATTCCTTTGTTGAGGTATTAACTGCCTTTCTTTTAAATAAAAGGCCCCGTATACCTAGGTATAGTCTTTGTATGGAATGTAAAAGTAGAGGGATTCCCTGTATCATTGTCTCCAAT
>JAOAEO010000008.1 GCA_026416735.1 Thermodesulfovibrionales bacterium | reverse complement strand
ACCTACTGCATAACCATCCAAACCAATTTGGATTCACTCCTCAAAGCTTCTCAGGCGCAGATCTTTATACATACCTCCCTAAACTATACCACAGAGAGCTTGATTAATATTATTATGCTCACCATGGAATTTTTTGCTCCTCTCTGCCCATTTGATAGTCAGCATTAATGATCTTTTAGCATACTCGTAGTCTGCTGGATAGGGGGTACATTCATCAAAGGCCATAGCGATATCTGAACCAAAAGATAACTGTATTTCCATAGACTTTTCGGGGGTAAAAAAATGTGTTGAGCCATCTAAATGGGATCTGAATTCTACACCCTCTTCATCTATCTTTCTCAGTTTAGAGAGACTATATACCTGGAAACCTCCACTGTCTGTTAGGATTGGAGCTTTCCAACTAATAAAATTATGTAAGCCTCCTACACCCTTTATAATCTCATGTCCTGGTCTCAGATAAAGATGATAGGTATTACAAAGTATGATCTCTGCCCCTATCTCTCTTAATTCATCAGGAGACATCGCCTTTACAGTCCCTAAGGTTCCCACTGCCATAAAGGCTGGCGTATGAATAATGCCGTGAGTAGTGGACAAAACCCCAATTCTCAACCCAGCGTTTGACTTTCTAATATCGAAATCCATAATTTAATTATAACAATTATAAAATTGACAATTAAAACTCCTATCTAAGAAACAGCAAGTTTGAAGTTCCATTCTTTCAAAACTATAAAAACTTGTCTCTTTATTCATATTTATTTTAAATATTTATAAATCCAAATAAAAAATTAGCTTGACTATACAATATGTTGTAGTATAATTTAATATACCCTACTAAATAAAGAGTTATAATTAAATTTGGAGGATTCAATGAAGACAGATGCAAAATCTCTATCGTTGACTCAAAACGCTATTACAGTTTTGCAAAAGAGGTATCTTAAAAGGGATGAAAATGGTAATGTTGTAGAGACCCCAGAAGATCTCTTCAAGAGAGTGGCAAAAGCTATAGCCTCTGTAGATAGGCTTTATGGAAAGACCGATTTCGAGGTGAAGGAACTGGAGGACGACTTTTATGAATTAATCTCATCTTTAAAATTTCTTCCAAATAGTCCAACTCTGATGAACGCTGGCAGAAGACTTGGACAGCTTTCAGCATGCTTTGTTATTCCTGTTGAAGATTCTATGGAGTCAATTTTCGATGCTATAAAATATGCCGCCATTATTCACAAATCTGGTGGAGGTACTGGATTCAGTTTCTCTAAGCTTAGACCTAAAGGTGATGTCGTCGGCTCAACCAAAGGAATTTCATCTGGTCCTGTATCTTTCATGACTGTTTTCGATTCTGCAACAGAAGCTGTTAAACAAGGGGGCACAAGAAGGGGAGCTAACATGGGCATCCTAAGGGTTGACCATCCAGACATATTAGAATTCATAACTTGTAAAGATAATAATGATAGACTTAATAATTTCAATATCTCTGTAGCCATCACAGATTCTTTTATGAGAGCCCTCATAGAGGATAAAGAATACAATCTCATTAATCCAAGAACAAAGAAGGTTGTAGGCTCTTTGAGAGCAAAAGAAGTCTTTCAAAAAATAGTAAACCAAGCATGGAAAAATGGAGAGCCTGGAATAGTTTTTATCGATAGAATAAATGAATCTAATCCCACTCCAGAGATAGGAGAAATAGAGTCAACAAATCCTTGTGGAGAACAACCTTTACTTCCTTTCGAATCTTGTAATCTTGGTTCTATCAATCTTGCAAGAATGGTTAGACGAGATGGTAAAGACAGCATAGAAGTGGATTGGGAGACATTGAGAGATACCGTATACAAGGCTGTCCATTTCCTCGACAACGTTATCGATGCTAATAAATATCCATTGAAGATGATAGAAGAGATGACAAAAGCTAATAGAAAGATTGGGCTTGGCATCATGGGATGGGCTGATATGCTGATACAGCTGAAGATACCTTATAATTCTGAAATAGCTTTAGATTTGGCAGAAAAGATTATGAAATTTATCCAAGATGAAGCAAGGAGAGCTTCACAAAATCTTGCTGAAATGCGCGGACCCTTCCCAAATCTTTCAAAAAGCATATACAAAGAAAAAATATTGTTGAGAAATGCCACACTAACAACTATTGCACCCACTGGAACTCTATCAATCATCGCTGGATGCTCTTCAGGAATAGAACCGCTGTTTGCAGTAGCCTTCGTTAGGAATGTTTTAGAAGGCACTAAGCTCATAGAGGTAAATCCTTATTTTGAAGGGATGTTAAAAGAATATGGCCTTTGGAATAGAGACTTAGTCGAAAAGTGTTCACAATCTAATTCAATACAAAATTTAAAGGAACTGCCAGAAGAAATTAGACGAATATTTGTAACATCCCACGACATATCTCCTTCTGATCATATAAGGATGCAAGCCTCCTTTCAAAAATACACCGATAATGCAGTCTCTAAGACAGTTAACTTTCCTAACTATGCAACGCCTAAGGATGTAGAAGAGGTATTTCTCTTAGCTTACAATCTTGGCTGTAAGGGTGTGACAGTTTATCGTGACGGATCGAGACAGGAACAGGTTCTCTCCACAGTAAAAAAGAAGATAGAGGAGAGTCCAGACATGGAAATAACTCAAAGGATCATCCCAAAGAAAAGACCAACTGTTATTAAAGGTACAACGAGGCTAATGAAGACAGGCTGTGGAAATCTCTATGTAACTATCAATGAAGACTCCTCCGGCAGACCCTTTGAAGTCTTTACAAATATTGGAAAAGCTGGGGGATGCGCCTCTAGTCAGGCAGAGGCAATAGGAAGACTAATTTCACTCGCTCTAAGGTCAAATGTTGAACCAGAAGAAGTCATAAAACAGCTAAAGGGTATATCTTGCCATCAACCTACATGGCATGAGAGCGGAAGAATCTTATCCTGCTCTGATGCAATAGCAAAAGCCTTGGAGAGGTACCAACCACTATCGGTAGATATTAATGTTGAAAAAGATTGCAGAAAAACCTCTTATATCGAAACGATGTTAATAGGAGCTTGTCCAGAATGCGGAAGCGCAATTCAACATGAGGAAGGTTGTGCCAAATGCTACTCCTGCGGGTACACAAAGTGTTAGCCCAAAATACCAAGAATGGATAATATGATGTTTAAAATTCCATTGAACTGTAGTTTAGTTGTATTTTATTATTATATTTCAAATGAAACAAAATCGATCTAAGGAATCTACTAAAACTTCTGCTAAGCTTAGAAGAAAGATGAAATATCAAATAGCCTTCGAAAAGGAAAATACATATGGCCATTTTATACCAGATATAGAAAGGGCAGAAAGACTCAAAGAAACCCTCTTATCATTATATGAGATTAATAAAAAGGTACCTATTATAGTAGAAGGCAAAAGAGACGTTCTTGCTTTAAAAAAGCTCGGTTTTATAGGAGAAATAATCACTATCCATTCTGGAAAAAATTTATATGAATTCTGTGAAAGCATTCTCCAAAGAAACAATAAAGTAATACTTTTGCTCGACTGGGATAAGACTGGAGAAACTCTTTATAGAAAGCTCCAAATTGATCTTAAAGGTTTATGGGAAGAATTTGCCCCCTTAAGAGATTTTCTTAAGATATTATGTCAGAAAGACATAAGTCATATTGAGGATATACCTTCCTTACTTAATCGCTTAGTTGGAATAGAGATAAAACTAAACGACATAGATACCCTTTAAACCTATGAAAGCTCTTGGGATAAAAGGAGAAGACATAGCTATAGCCTATCTTAAAAGGAAGGGGTATTGTATTCTGAATCGTAACTATAAAACACCCTATGGTGAGGTAGACATAATAACAAAAGATAATGATACTATTGTCTTTGTTGAAGTTAAAAGCCGTTCTACTCTGTCATACGGAGAACCCTTTGAGTCTGTAGACTATAGAAAACAAGAAAGGCTTAGAAAAAGTGCTTTATTTTATCTTAAAAGCCTCAAACAAGAGAGAGCAGTAAGATTTGATGTAATAAGTATTCTCTTAAAGAATGGCGAGCATGAAATAAGACATATAAAAGAAGCCTTTTAGGTACAAAACCACTATGTATGTTTTTTTAAATGACAAAATTGTTCCAGCTTCAGAAGCCAAGATATCCATATTCGATCATGGTTTTTTATATGGAGATGGTGTATTTGAAACTATGAGATCCTATGGAGGTGTAGTCTTCAAGCTCGACGAGCATATTCAACGACTTTTTAGATCTGCACGATTTATTAACCTCGAAGTGGGAAGAACCCCCGAAGAGATCAAAAAAGCACTTTACAAAACCCTCAATGCAAATGATCTCACTGATTCCTATATTAGAGTTAGTCTCTCGAGGGGATATGGACCTATAGGTATAGACCCAGATTTATGTAAGGAAAATACCTTTACAATCATTACAACTGAGTTTAAGAGGTATCCAGATTCTTTCTATCTCGAGGGCGTTGATGCAATAATATCTAATATTAGACGAAATCCCAAAGAAGCTCTCAATCCTTTAATCAAATCTATGAATTTTCTTAATAACATCCTTGCAAAAATTGAAGCCAAAAAGAAACAGGCCTTTGAAGCTATTATGTTGAATATGGAAGGATATATAGCTGAAGGTACCGTAAGTAACATCTTTTTTGTTAAAGATAGTTCTCTCTATACACCTTCTTTAGAATGCTCCATTTTGGATGGTATCACAAGAGGTGTAGTAATCGAACTTGCAAAGAAGAGAGGAATTGGAGTGCAAGAAGGCAAATATATAGCTGAAGAATTGCTTAAAGCTGACGAGATCTTTCTTACTAATACTTCCTTAGAAATGGTACCTGTCAAAAGGGTTAATGATACTGAATTTAAGGTAGGAGAGATCTACAAACTTTTACATGAAGAATACAAAGTAGAAGTTAAAACCTATGTAAATGAAAAAAAGCTATAGTTCCCTTTTAAATAGCCCTTAAAGGGGATGCATAGAGATAAGCACCCCCTTTAACGATCCCTTTTATCCATAAATACTAAATATCAAAATAAAGGAAGAATTCATAAGGATGTGGCCTTAATCGGAGAGCATCTATCTCCCTCGACCTCTTGTAATTTATCCATGTCTCGATGACATCTATTGTGAAAACATCACCCTTTAATAAATACTCATGATCCTCCTCAAGGTGGTTCAAAGCTTCATCGAGGCTTGAAGGCATGGTAGGAACGGTCGCTAATTCTTCTGGTCCGAGATCATAAATATCCTTGTCAAGTGGCTCACCGGGATGAATTTTATGTTCTATTCCGTCTAACCCCGCCATTAACATCGCTGAAAAGGCGAGATAGGCGTTACAGGAAGGATCGGGAAATCTAACTTCTATTCTTTTAGCCTTAGGACTTGCCGAATAAGTCGGTATTCTTATGGCTGCTGAACGATTTCTTGCTGAATAGGCTAAATTAACTGGTGCCTCAAAGCCTGGCGTTAGTCTTTTGTATGAATTTGTAGTAGGATTCGTGAAAGCAGCTAAGGATTTTGCATGTTTTAGTATTCCCCCGATATAGTAAAGGGCTAAGTCACTGAGTCCAGCATAATTATTCCCAGCAAACAATGGCTTTCCATCCTTCCAAATACTTTGGTGAGTATGCATACCTGAGCCATTATCCCCAAATATTGGTTTAGGCATGAAAGTAACAGTCCTATTGTGCCTTCTGGCAACGTTCTTAACTATATATTTAAAAAGCATTAACTTATCGGCCATACGAACTAAGGAATCAAATCTCATATCTATTTCAGCCTGCCCTGCAGTAGCCACTTCGTGATGTTCCCTCTCTACATAAATACCACACTTCTGCATCACTTTCACCATCTCTATCCTCAAATTCACAAGGCTATCAGTTGGTGGCACAGGGAAATAACCCTCTTTATGTCTTGGCTTGTATGCTAAATTTGGATTTTCAACCCTACCAGAATTCCAGATACCTTCCTTAGAGTCGATATAGTAGTAACCACTATGGGAATTCTGATCGAATCTAACATCGTCAAAAATAAAAAACTCTGCTTCAGGTCCCATGTAAGCAGTATCAGCAATGCCGGTAGTCTTAAGATAGGCTTCAGCCTTCTGAGCTACAAATCTTGGATCACGAGTATAATATTCCTTAGTTATCGGATCGACAATATTACATATCAGACTAATGGTCGGTTCCTCAAAAAAGGGGTCTATGAAGGCAGTAGATGGATCTGGCAGAATTAACATATCAGAGGTATGTATAGCTTGCCATCCTCTGATAGAAGATCCATCGAAGCCTAGACCTTCTTCAAAGACACTCTCAGTCAACTCGGAGATCGGTACTGAAAAATGCTGCCAAATACCTGGAAAATCTAAAAATTTGAAGTTAGCCATAACGGCATTCTTTTCTTCAGCCATTTTAATTACATCTTTTGGTTTCATCGTTCCTCCTCTTTTGTTAATGTGAATAGTCGATGTTTAAAATTATTAAAGAAAAATTTTATCACAGTATGCTTATAATGCAGCTTCTCCCTTTTCACCAGTTCTAATTCTTATTACTTCATCTATTTTATAGACAAAGATTTTTCCGTCACCTATCTTCCCTGTTTTTGCAGTCTTTTGGATTATTCCTATAATTTCGGAGACTAAAGCATCTGATGCTACAATCTCAATCTTTATTTTAGGGATAAAATCTACAATATATTCAGCCCCCCTATACAATTCTGCATGTCCCTTTTGTCTGCCAAAACCTTTGACTTCAGTAATGGTCATCCCTTGAACGCCGATTTTGCTAAGGGCTTCCTTAACATCATCGAGTTTAAAAGGTTTTATTATTGCTTCAATCTTAGTCATTGCTCTCTCCTCGATTCTATAAATTAACACTCTTAGATAACTTAAGAAAGATACTCGATAAATAGACATACAAGATATATAAATTATGAGTAAGCAATTAATATACCTGAAGAAAGTCTATAGAAAAACGCCAAAAAACAGTTATCTCCCATAGAGCTTCCACTATTCATTGCTTAAAAGATAGACATCTATTGCCTAATATTTAAGCAGGCACTAAAATACTAAAATCCTTAACACAGAAATCTATTAAAGCTCAAGCTGAAATCTTGAGTTATCAAATAATAAAAATCTTAAAATTTATTGATTAAAAATTTACTTGACATCATTTAAAAATATTTATATAATGATACTAATGGCTATTTATTAGAGGTGAATAATGCCAGCCACTTCAAAAGACTATTATAAAATTCTAAATGTAAGTAAAGATGCCAGTCAGGATGAGATAAAGAAAGCCTTTAGAAAGTTAGCGAGAAAATATCATCCTGACTTAAATCCTGGTGATAAGAGTGCTGAAGAGAAATTTAAAGAGATCAATGAAGCATATGCAGTTTTGAGTGATCCTCAGAAAAGAAAAGAGTATGATAGCTATGGTACGACCTTTGAAGGTTTTGAAGGTTTCACAAACTATGACTTCAAAGAAACTTTCGAGTTCGGTGACATTTTCGGTGATCTTTTTAGCTCTTTAGGGAAAAAAGGCAGACCTGCCTATGAAAGGGGTGAAGATATTTATGCTGGCATCGAACTCACTATGGAAGAAGCTTTTAAGGGCGTAACAAAACCTATTACTTATACAAGATCTATAAACTGTGATGCCTGTGGAGGTACGGGGGCTGAAAGTTATGAGAAATGCGATAGATGTGATGGTAGCGGTAATCTGAAGGTATCAAAGGGTTTTTTTAGAATGGCTCAGTTATGCCCTGAATGTGGTGGAACCGGAAAAAGGCATACATCTCTCTGTAAAAGGTGTGCTGGAAGAGGAAAGATTACACAAACAGAAACGCTAAATGTAAAGATTCCTGCTGGTGTAGATAATGGCTCCGTTGTCAAAATAGCTGGTAAAGGTAATGCCGGATCTGGAGGAGGTCCTGCTGGCGATCTCCATCTAGAAATAACTCTTAAACCCCATCCTATTTTTAAAAGGGAAGGGGATGATGTCTATATTCAACTGCCCGTAACTATAGGAGAGGCAGCTTTGGGTGCTAAGATAGAAGTGCCAACCTTAGATGGGATGACGATAATGAAACTACCGGCTGGGATACAAAGTGGTCAAAAACTGAAACTTTCGGGTAAGGGTTTTATTTCTCCAAAATCAAAAAGACGCGGTGATGAGTATGTGGAGATCAGAATAGTCGTTCCTAAGGAAATTACAGAGAAGGCAAAAGAAGCCATTGCAGTTATTGAATCATTATATAAAGAAAATCCAAGAGAAAAATTGAAATCTTATGCGAAATAGAGAAAAGAAGAAAGAACCTCTCTACATGATAAGCGTAGTTTCAAGAATGCTTGAAGTCCATCCTCAAACTTTGAGGATGTATGAAAAAGAAGGATTTATTTGTCCAAAGAGAGTAAATAAACAAAGACTTTATTCTGAAGAGGATATAGAAAGGCTTAATCTAGTTATTAAGTTAACTAAAGAGTTGGGAGTTAATAAAGCAGGAGTTGATATCATTCTCAGAATGAGAGAAAAAATAGAGATGTTACAAAATGAGATTGAAGACATGATGAAATTTGTTCAAGATGATATAAGAGAAGAATTTGAAATTAGATTGAGAAACCTCTTCAAGCAAAAAAGTGAATAGAAAATAAAATAGAGACAATAGTAGCGTGGGACAGATTCTTATGATTACTAAATGGAGGAGGCAAATATATGAGATTAGATAAATTAACACAGCGTAGTCAGGAAGCTTTACAACAGTCACAACAGATAGCCGAGAAAAAGGGTAATCAACAAATAGATGTTGAGCATTTGCTATATGCTATGCTCTTGGACGATGAGGGCATAACAACTCAAATACTTAAGAGGCTCAAGGTAAATATTGAATCCCTAAAGAGAGACATAGAAGAGGCAATAGATAAATTCCCCAAGGTTATAGGAGCTACTCCCATAGGACAGATATATATATCTCCAAGACTAAAGTCAGTAATAGAGAAAGCCTATGAGGAAGCGATCCATCTGAAGGATGAATATATAAGCGTAGAACATCTATTAATTGCTATAGTAAATAGTTACGGTACAGCCACAGAGATTTTGAAGAGCTATGGAGTGACCCCAGATAAAGTCCTATCTGCCATGAGAGAAATAAGGGGAGTACACAGTGTGACTGATCCAAATCCTGAAGAAAAATATCAAGCTTTAAAAAAGTATAGTAAAGATCTAACTGAATTGGCTAAAATCGGCAAACTCGACCCCGTTATTGGTAGGGATGATGAAATAAGGAGAGTTATTCAAATTCTTTCAAGAAGAACAAAAAATAATCCAGTTTTAATAGGTGATCCTGGAGTCGGCAAAACTGCCATAGTCGAGGGACTTGCCCAAAGAATAGTATCTGGTGATGTACCAGATAGTTTAAAAGATAAAAGACTGGTGGCGATAGATATCTCCAGTATTGTTGCTGGCTCTAAATATAGAGGAGAATTTGAAGAGAGACTCAAAGCCGTTTTGAAAGAAATTCAACAATCAGAAGGTAACATAATAACATTCATCGATGAACTCCATACACTTGTTGGAGCAGGGGCAGCTGAAGGAGCCGTCGATGCCTCTAATATGCTTAAGCCTGCCTTAGCAAGAGGAGAACTAAGATGTATAGGGGCTACCACAGTCAATGAATACAGAAAGTATATCGAAAAGGATCCAGCCTTAGAAAGAAGGTTTCAACCCATATTAATCAAAGAGCCTTCAGTAGAAGATACTATCTCTATATTAAGAGGTCTTAAAGAGAGATACGAAGTTCATCATGGTGTAAAGATTAAGGATTCTGCTTTGATTGCTGCCGCAATACTTTCTCAGAGATACATTACTGATCGATTCCTGCCCGATAAAGCAATTGACTTGATAGATGAAGCCTCAGCAAAGCTAAGGATGGAGATTGACAGCATGCCTTTAGAGCTTGATGAGATAGAAAGAAAGATGATCCAATTGGAGATAGAGAAGAAAGGGTTGGCTAAGGATGACTCTAAGGATGCAGAAGAAAAGCTTCAAAAGATCAAACATGAATACTTGGAGCTCCAGTCTAAAAGGGATTCTTTAAGGGCACAATGGTTAGCCGAAAAGGAAGTAATCCAAAAGATTAGGGAAATAAAAGAACAAATAGAAAAGACAAAAATTGAATCAGAGATGGCAGAAAGAGAAGGCAATCTCGCTAAAGCCGCCGAGTTGAGATATGGTAAGCTTTTAGAACTAAAAAAAGCTTTAGATCAAGAAAATAAAAAGCTTTTAGAGGTACAGTCTAAAAGAAAAATGCTAAAAGAGGAAGTAGACGAAGAAGATATAGCTGAGGTAGTATCCAAATGGACTGGGATACCAGTAGCAAAAATGCTGGAAAGCGAAGCTCAAAAACTTATAAATATGGAAGAAAGGCTAAAACAAAGAGTCGTTGGACAGGACGAAGCAATAGAGGCTGTCTCCAACGCCATAAGAAGAGCCCGTGCAGGGCTGCAGGATCCTAATAGGCCTATCGGGTCCTTTATCTTTCTCGGTCCAACTGGTGTTGGTAAAACGGAACTAACAAAAGCTCTTGCCGAATTTCTTTTTGACGACGAAGGAGCAATGATTAGGATCGATATGTCTGAATATCAAGAAAGGCATACTGTTTCGAGATTAATTGGTGCACCACCTGGGTATGTGGGGTATGAAGAAGGTGGCCAACTCACCGAAGCAGTCAGAAGAAAACCTTATTCTGTGATACTCTTTGATGAGGTAGAAAAGGCACATCCTGAGGTCTTCAATCTCTTATTACAGCTTCTCGATGATGGAAGACTGACAGATGGACATGGAAGGACTGTAGATTTTAGAAATACAGTTGTAATCCTTACTTCTAATATAGGTAGTGTTCATATCCAGGAGATTCTTGAAAGAAGAGCAAAAGGAGTATCAACCCATTGGGGCGGTGAAGATGATAAAGACCTGAAACAGAGAGTGATGGAAGATCTGAAGAACTTTTTCAGACCAGAATTCCTTAATAGGATTGACGAAATAATAATATTTAATCCTTTAAACCAAGATTTATTGAAAGAGATAGTTCACATACAGATTGATCGTATGAGAAGGTATCTCAGGCAAAAGAGACTCGATATCGTACTTACAGATAGAGCAATTGAATATATTTCAAGAATTGGCTACGATCCTGTCTATGGAGCACGACCTCTAAAGAGGGCTATTCAAAGGGAGATAATAAATCCCCTTGCCATGAAGATGCTCCATAAGAAATTTAAAGAGGATACCACCATAGAAGTCGATTATGAAGCTGACAGGGGTATCATCTTTAACGAGGTCGTTGTGGCTGAAGTAATAGATTAAATATAAAAAATAAGCAAAGGTTTACCAAAAAGCTGAGCCTTTGGCTCTTTAAAAACCAAAAATAAAAACAATTAACCAGATTTTCTCTGGTGGGAGGTTAAATATGTCTGTTATAAAATGGTCAGCCGTTAAAGAGCTTGATGAAATGAGGAGGGAGATAGATAAGCTTTTTGATGAATTCTTTGCTCCTTTTGCACAAAGGAGAATCGGTTATTTGAAACCAAAAGCCGAGACAATAACACCTGTTGTAGAGATGTATGACCGCGGAACCGACCTCGTTGTTAGAGTCGATTTACCTGGTGTAAACAAAGAGGATATAGATATCTCCATAATGAATGAAACCCTCACAATAAAGGGTGAGTTTAAAAAACCTGAGGATGTAAAAGAGGAGAGTTACTATATTAAAGAAAAACTCTATGGAAATTTCTCAAGAAGTCTACTTCTTCCAAATGATGTAGATAAAGATAGAGTAACAGCCATAATGAAAAATGGCGTATTAGAACTCATCTTTGCTAAAAAGGAAGAAGCCAAAGCAAAAGAGATAAAGATAGAGATAAAATAGCATGGAAGAGACCTCTGCTCAGTATTGAGCAGAGGTCTTGGGAGATTAACGATCTTCTTTTAAGATGAACTTGTCTATCTTTGTTGAGGCTTCACCAAAACCACCAACAAAATTAGTATATACCCCTGCGAATCCTTTTTTTATCCTATCGACTACAAAGGGTCCGCCACTTAACTCTTTGCCATTAAAAAAGATCGTTGCCCGCCCTTTCCTGACCCTAACCCCAAAACTTTGCCAACCAGATTCCTTTGGAATGTTAGAAGGAATGTCCTTTTGTCCCCAAAACTTGAGATAGACGGGGTAATTCTTAGAGTCAATCCCTACATAAGCAAGATTTATGTTTGGATCATTGCCTTTAAAATCGCAAACGACTCTATAGAAACTACCCTTTATGGGATCTATAAGAAAGGCTATTCCAGAAAGAGGTCCCTTAGAATCTTTATGCACTTCACAATAAATCATAGCCTCCAAATAAAAATTCTCCAATTCTTTGGTAACCGCATAGCTTAGACTTGCAAAACCGCCAACGTTAGAATTTCGAAGGATACCTATTCCTCCGTCTCCATCGGGAGCGTTAGAATTAGGTATTCCTTCGAGATTATCTAAATTAAAATGTGGGAAAAAAGCCCATCTAAGCTGAGGTTTACCTCCACTAAAATTATCTTTATATAATTCTTCAGAGAATGCAATCGTTAAGGAAAATAAGAATAATATTAAAATGCTTAAAAACTTGATTATAAGTGATTTACAAATCATAAAAAGCCGATATGTCTTTTCTTAATGGTCGTTAAAATTTTCCTAAAAATATTATACAATAAATTAAAAGGCTAAGAACCCTTTAACTTTTCTTCTCCCTGTTCATAAGTGTTATTTTCTCAAAGTGACACATTGAGTTTATAGAGAGGTCATCATAGGAACCATTGTCCTAAGCAAGACTCCATGGGTAGTAAAACCAGCTCTAAAGCATAACATTACAAACCACTCTCCATTTTTAATATCCCTTTCCATAAATCTCTTTAAGGAGAATAGTCCTACAGGTGAAAAAATATTTCCATAGGATGAGAGTATATAACGGGCTGCGGTCTATTGTTCATCAGGAGGCTTCAGCTCTTCCTGAATAGAATTTATTATCTTCGAGCCTCCTAGATGGAGTACTCAGTATTTAATATCAGACAAAGAAAGAGACATGGGAGAAAGTAAATCCATAAACCTCTCTTATTGGCTTTTTTATTAGATTGGCTAAAAATAAGGAAAGCTGTTTATAAAGTTGACCTCTTTTATGAACATACCCTATAGAATCCCTAAGCTCTGGGATATGTCTACTTTATGAGAATATTATCTTGAGTCTTTAAATAAGGATATTCTTCATAGTAGCATCCTTAGTCCAAGAAAGGCCTGAATAATGTAGAGGAGTAATATTAATATGCCTAACCTGAAATGGATCTCTCTCCATAAAGAGGAGTGAATTCTATTATTCTTTAGTTCAATATCTAAATCCACTTTAAAACCGACCCCTGCTTCTGGGGCATTTTCGATAGATCATGAGGGGGTACTCTGGCTCTTTTTTTTAACTATAAATTCAACAGGCACATTCACCTTAGCAATGAATATAATCTGGCTTTAAATGATAGTTTCAACCAATGATCTCTACCCTTTGGATGCCCTCTGCATCAATGTTTGACTTATGAACCATCCTTTCCTGCGCAAAAGAGATATCGATAAATACTTTTCCCCCTACATTGACTTTCTTAAAAGCCTTATCATCTCCCTTAAAAAGGCAGGCAAATCGGAAGGCTGTCTTGAGGTTATAAGATTTCCGTCAACTACAACCTCCTTATCCTCATATATCGCACCTGATGCTTTAAGCTCCTCTGCAACTGTCCTGTAGCAGGTTGCATGCCTTCCCTTTAAAAGGCCTGCTGATATGAGTGTCTGAGGACCATGGCAAATGGCAGCAACAGGTTTATTCTTTTCAAAGAAGTGCCTCGCAATATCGAGGGCTTCCTTCTCTTTTCTAATCACTTCTGGTGCCTTACCACCAGGAAGAATCAAAATATTATAATCCTGAGGATTAATATCTTTAAGGTTTTTATTAGCTTCTATCTCATAGCCATGCTTTCCTCTTATTTTTCCTTTCTTCATAGATACAATATCGACCTCAATACCTTCTTCTTTTAATCTATAAAACGGAACAAGCAGCTCTGTATCTTCAAAATTATCTGCACTTATTATCAATGCTTTCATGCGTCAGCCTCCAGGTTTAATTTCTTTGCAACCACTACAATAGTAATGTTGCCAAGGTTTCAATAAATTATGGAAGTTAGAATTCTTCTTTAATAAGATAGGCAATCCAAGCTATATATTATGAGAACCCCTTCTTCTCAACATAAAGGCATTTGAATCCCCTAAAAGGATTATTTTTAGTCTTTCTACTAAGTTAATTCTCAATATCTGTGCAACTCCGTTTCTGGCAATATCTTTTTTTAGGCTTTTGTGGAATCACATAAGACAGCATGTCTCCTCTCATTATATCTAACGTCTTGTATTATACTTTCAAACTACTCCATCACCCCTTTCTTTTCTATCTCGCTTATTCCTCTCGTCACTCTTCTCTGCATTTCATTATATCCATCATCATGTGTATTATCTATTGCATCTACATCCCTCGACTCATTATCATCTTTTAGCATCTCATTCAAGCTTTTGCTGTCTAACTGACATTACTATATCTTTATCCATCTGAGATTAAGCTTTACATTAACAACTTTTTAATCCATTATCCTTGCTCTATAAATACCGTCTCTTGTCAAAAAATAAATAAAGCCATCAGGAAGAAATTTTACATCAGTAATGCCCTTTCTGTGTTTATGTAAAACCTTCTCCCTCACAACACTTCTATCCTTTATCTTTAAGGCAATAATCTCTCCTGTGTTCCATGTACCAAAGATGAACCAGTCCTTATAAAAGGTTCCATTTGTTGGTGCTATATTAGGGGTGTAGGTCTTTAAAGGATTTACAAAACCTTTGTCGCTACTATATCCCAGAACTATTGGCCAGCCATAATTCTTACCTTTATCAATTACATTAATCTCATCATCCCTGTTTGTACCATTTTCCGTGATATAGAGATCACCCTTTTCATCGAAGGCCATTCCAAAGATATTTCTGTGCCCAAGGCTCCATACAGGACTACCCTTATAAGGATTATCTTCTGGAATAGTACCATCTGGATTCATCCTCAATATCTTCCCAGCAAGGCTCTTTATATCTTGAGATAAGTCCCCATCCCTTGCGTCTCCTGTTGAGATATAAAGCTTTCCGTCAGAACCGAATGTAAGAATTCCTCCGTTATGGATGATGGCTCCAGGAATTTTATCGAGAATTACTCTCTCAGGGAAGAGGCTTACCACTCTATTATATGGTTTAAGCCCACTTGTATATGTATAATAGACGTAGATCTTTTTATCTTTACAGGCTATGCCAAGAAGACCCCTCTCAAATCCTGTGGTCACATTAAATCTTTTAAGTGGGTCTTTTTGTAAAATTCCATTCTTAATAACCCTGATAAGTCCTTCCTTCTCTGTAAAAAGGAGTGTATGTTTATCGAGGTAACATAAGGCTACCGGGAAATGGACATCACCAGTTATTTTCTCTATATCTGTGAGCCTTATATCCACTGCATAGGCAAGAGATAACTGAAGAATAAAGAGTAGAAATATGTATAAAACGTATTTTTTCATCTCTGTCACCTCAAAGGCACAATTACTATATCAAATGTTTCCTCTTTTATCACTCTTCTGAAATAAAGCTGAGTTATTAAGGGGTTAAAACCCTCAGCTTTGATCTTAAAATTTATAGGGCAGATCTTCCAGAGAGTATATGCCTGGGAAGTCTGTTGTAAATTCATATCTTCCATCCTTATCTCTAAAAAGGGTTGCCCTATGAGCATCATATACACCATAAGGATTTGCATGCCAGTATTCAATTTTAGCATCTGGAGCTGGCTTACAATCTGGATAGGATAGAACTCTTCCTCTTACTGTGAACCCTTTCCCAGTGATATTCCTTAAAGGCGCATTGGGCTTATAAAAGGGTCCTTCCATATCAGAAGGGGTGGGAATGCATCTTTCTAAGGAGTGAGATAGGTAGACCATAAGGATTATCGATAAAGACATAATTACCCCCTTCCTATAGCCTCCGTATTAATTGGCTATTCTGACATAACCGTTTGAAAGCCTTTCAATCTCTGTAAATAGTATATTATATTAAGTAGAATTATCAAAATAACTCTTCCTTGCCTGTATGAGGTATTTCTCCTTATCCTTCATATCTAATTTATCCAATCAAAAAGTATAGGCATTACCAAATCATAAATATTTTAATAATTAATGTTTCTTATAAACCCATTCGACCTTTTAAAATCCTCGTTATAGGTGTTATGAAAGAATTTCTTTTAAAGGGTTTTCAAATATGCTATAAGATTTGACATATCTTCACCGGAGAGATAAGAAAAGGAAGGTATATCTTTCTTTGAAAGGATTGATTAATTGATTAGCTATGTTTTCTAAAGTCGCAGGCTTCTTACTAACGGGCAAAAGGGGCTCTTCATTATTCCTTCGTGACCTGGTCTTACAGCCTATTCAGTGCTAAAGGCAGCATGACAAAAAGAGCACTTTGACTCATAAGTTCTTGCCCCTTCTAATACTCTCTGAATGAATCTTACTCTTGAATATAGCTTTGTTTACATGGTATTATTTCAACTATGATCATAGCTTTTTTCATAGTCATTGTATTATTTATGAAATTTGTCGATCACTCTTCAGCAGACATCCATAGGTTTGTTACCCCAGATGGCACCATCATTTTCACAAATCTTCCAAATGAGAAAGGAGGTCAAATAGTTCATAGGGAGAAGAAATCGACTGTAACTAAAAAAAGCAGTAAGGCAGGCTCTCTCAACAATACTTTTAATCGTGAATCTTTTATGCCCCTTGTCACTAAAAAGGCTGTCGAATATAACCTCGATCCAGAACTTATTAAGGCAGTTATTAAGGCTGAATCAAATTGGAATCCTTACGCAGTCTCCCCTAAAGGTGCAAGGGGATTAATGCAATTAATGCCTTCAACTGCCTTTGAGCTTGGCGTCACTAACTCCTTCGATCCTGAAGAGAACATAGACGGTGGAGCCCGATATTTGAGGTATCTCCTTGAGAAATTTAATGGAGATTTAAATCTTGCGATTGCCGCTTACAATGCTGGTCCCTCAAGAGTAGAAAAAACAAAATCAGTCCCAGCTATACCAGAAACGATGGAATTCGTAAGAAGGGTTATGTCTATCTATACTGGCATGCCCTATTTTTATTCGATTTCTACAAATAGTTTTGTCCCAAATAGAAAGGAAATTACCCAAATAAAACGAATTGAGTTAGAGGACGGAACTATTCTCTATACTAATTCTAAGATACTCTTTTAGTTTTTAATTAGCTTAGGCAAAAAGTTTTTATAGAGGACTATTTGTATTTCTAAATTGAACTAAAAAGGTTAAGATGGTACAAGCTTTTTGAATGACCTTAAAAGGATATGGTGGGAGATTTAGCAGATTCACTAATCAGAGAAATCTTAAGACTTAAGAGGGAATTGAATGCAATCATATTAGCTCACAATTATCAAAGAGGTGAGATTCAAGATATAGCCGATTTTGTAGGAGACTCCTTAGAGTTATCCATAACTGCCTCTACTAAACCATGTGATATTATCGTCTTCTGTGGTGTCCACTTTATGGCTGAAAGTGCATCTATTCTATCTCCTGAAAAGACGGTATTATTACCAGAGATTGATGCAACATGTCCCATGGCTGATATGATCGAAGTAAGCTCGCCACGTAAAGTTTGGAAGTCATTTCCGGGGTACGAAATTCAACCAAACTTTGTTTTCCCTCACGATTTTACACTGAAGGACATTAAAGCCCTCTATCCTGAGGCACCTGTCGTCTCCTATGTAAACACCACTGCAGCAGTCAAGGCAGAAAGTTATATTTGTTGCACTTCAGCCAATGTGATAAAAATCATAGAGTCATTGGAGGCTGATACCGTCATATGTGTTCCCGATAAAAACCTATCTATGTGGGCACAAAAGCATACTAAGAAGAAAGTCATAACATGGGATGGTTTTTGTCATGTCCATGACAGAATAACAATCGAGGACGTTATGAAGGCAAAAAAGCAGTATCCAAAAGCACTCTTTATGGCCCATCCAGAGTGTAGGCTTGAGGTTTTAGAGGCTGCTGATCATGTCACCAGCACTTCAGGAATGCTTCGATTTGCTAAAGCTTCTGATGCGAAGGAGTTTATTGTTGGGACTGAGACTGGTATCATCTATAGACTAAAAAAGGAAAATCCTGATAAGGTTTTCTATCCTCTCAGAAAGGATATGGTTTGTCCAAATATGAAAAAGACGACTCTCAAGAGTGTTTTGACGGCAATGCAAAAAATGAAAAACGTAATCAAAGTCCCAGAGGAGATAAGAGTTCCTGCCAAAAAGGCCCTCGATAGAATGCTCTTAATAAAATAGAAGATATGTCAACTCTCCAAAAAAAGATTTTTGACAAGATCAAAACGGAAGGACATATAAGCTTCGAGACCTTTATGGAGATGGCTCTTTACCACCCAAATCTTGGCTATTATATGAGAAATGACTTTAGAATTGGTAAAGAAGGGGATTATTACACTTCATCCCATCTCCACCCAATTTTTGGCGAGATGCTGGGTAGGCAAATAGAGGAGATGTGTATATTGTTAGGGAATCCCAAAACTTTTCACATTGTTGAGATGGGAGCAGGCAAAGGCTATCTCGCAAAAGACATTTTGGAATATTTGAATAGAAACAAAAAGTTGAATAATTTTAGATACTTTATAGTAGAAATTAATCCATCCTATAGAGAATTCCAGAAGAACTTACTGCTAAACTTCAAAAACCATGTCAGCTGGTTTTCAAAGATAAGGAATCTTCCCCCTATCAGGGGTTGTTTTCTCTCAAATGAGCTTTTGGATTCTTTCCCCGTTAGATTAGTTGAGTTCGATGGTAATTATTATGAGATAAATCTCTCCTTAAATAAGGATGAAAAGATTATCGAAACAAGACTTAGTTGTCCATCTGAAATCATCGAGTATTTTGAAGAATTTTCTATAGATTTATCTTCCATGCAGCCTTATAGGACCGAAGTTAATTTAAGAATAAAAGACTGGCTTAAAGAAATAAATAAGAAACTTCTAGAAGGATTTATCGTAACTATCGACTATGGCTATCCTGCCTATGAATATTATAGTGAGGAGAGGAACAGAGGTACCCTCCTTTGCTATCATAATCATAAAATAGTCGAAAATCCATATATCAATATTGGAGAGCAAGATATCACTGCTCACATTAATTTTTCAGCTTTAGATAAATGGGGAAACGATTTGGGTCTTAAAACCTTAGGTTTTTGTTCTCAAGGTTCTTATCTCGTATCAATGGGTATCCATGAAGTAATAGCTGAACTATATAGCGGTAGGATCGAAAGCTTTGAAATTGCAAAAATAAAGGGTCTTATTTTTCCTGTAGGTATGGGAGATTCTCATAAGGTTTTAATCCAATATAAAGGAGATGGTATACCCCAATTAAAGGGGTTTACTATTAGGAATCTAAAAGATAAACTTTGATGATCTTTAACATACTTTATCCACTATAATACCTCTTTAAATTTATTATAATGTTGTAAATAGCTAAAGAATGATTTTTATATATTTATTTGTCAACTTCTCTAAGCCTATGTGTAAATTAGCCTTCCATTTATAAATTTATTTATTATTTTTAGTTTTTCAATTGTTAATCTATATCTTCAATAATTTTCATTATATATTTCCCATATCCACTATTTTTTAATGGAGCTATAGTTTGGAGGAGTTGCTCCTTAGTTATATATCCCAACCTATAGACTATCTCCTCGATACAAGCTATTTTAAAGCTCTGCCTCTTTTCTATGATCCTAACAAAATCTGATGCTTGATGGAGAGAATCAAAGGTGCCAGCGTCAATCCATGTATAGCCTCTGCCAAATTTCTTAACCTTAAGTAAACCCCTTTGAAGATAAAGTTTGTTTAAATCAGTTATTTCCAGTTCCCCACGACTTGATGGTTTTAGAGTTTTAGCAAGTTCAGATGCTTTATTATCATAAAGATAAAGACCCGTCACAGCATAATCTGATTTAGGGTTCAAGGGCTTTTCCTCTAAAGACAGGACCTTCCCATTTTCTTCAAATTCGATCACACCATATCTATGAGGATCTGATACAGGATATGCAAAGACAGTTGCCCCTTCTCCATTATGATAAATAAGAGCTTCTTTTAGCAGTTGATGCAAGCCGTGTCCAAAGAAAAAGTTATCTCCCAAGATTAACCAGACAGATTCTCTGTTTATAAAATCCTCTCCGATTATTAATGCCTCTGCTATCCCCTTCGCCTGTTTTTGAGAAGAGTAATAAAATTTTATTCCAATTTTAGAGCCATCTCCAAAAAGTTCTTCAAATCTTGAAATGTCCTTAGGAGTCGATATAATTAGTATTTCTCTACAGCCAGCAAGTAAAAGCACTGACAGGGGATAGTAAATCATGGGCTTATCATAAATATTTAAAAGGTGTTTATTAACTGGTATTGTTGCAGGATAAAGTCTTGTTCCTGAACCTCCAGCAAGGATAATTCCCTTCATTTTCAATTCTCCTAATAAAATTTCTTAATTCTTTGTTCTCCATAAAGGAATATATTTTAACTTCACCAAAGGGGACTTCATCATACATAGAGAGTCTTTTAACAAATAAATTTGAAGCACCTTAGTAAATCAGTTTGATAAGCAAATTAATTTATTTAAAGCTACAATTCTCCATTCATTTTTTAATGTAATGCAGAAAATTAAAGGTTATCCTTGAACTGATAAAGATTCTTAAATTAGAATTACAGTAAATTCAATGATCTACCTTTCTGATAGAAATATATCAGATAGTTAGAAATTTCCTTATTAAGATTTTAAAGTCTATCCATTAAGTAGACCTTTAATTTTTTTAATTAGAATTAGTATACCTAAAAGATTTTAAATATACAATGCTACTATAATTTCTTTGTGATTTGAACCGTTCAATCACCAAGATGGTTGATTTATTGGAAAAAGGCTCAACCCATCAAAACAAGGAGACTTTAAGGGATTCATAATTAAAAAATAGAAATTTTAACAAAGCCTGTCAACCTAAACTCTACCAAATTAATTGTGTATACCTTATGGAGAATATTACTTATAAATATGTTTAAAAAAGCTTATAATAAAGAGTAATTATGGAATGAACATATTCAAAAACTGCTTCTAAAAGTAGCAAAAGGATTTAAAAATAGAACTACCAAATTTTTGAAATTTTGTGAAATGAATTAAATTAGAGATTAACAGTGACTTGATACTTTACTGAACACTTTTAGATAATTAGAACCTTAAGGGAGTGAAAGTTGAGAAACCTTAAGTTTAAAAAACTACTATCAAAAAGAATAAATAAGAATCAACGAGTGAGGTGTAAATATGAAAGTAGTTTTTCATCCCAAGTATCACGAAGTCTATACATCAGACCCTGCTTCTGCAGCTGGGAGAATGCTCGCTATTACAAAGGTTTTAGAAGGCATTTATGAATTTGTTGAGCCTAAGATTGCTTCAGATGAAGATATTCAATTAGTCCATTCGAAGTATCATATTCAGTCTGTAGCTTTTAATTCGAAGATTTATGAAATTGCTAAACTTGCTGTGGGAGGTGCAATAAAGGCTTCTGAGATAGCTATGGATGGAGAACCTGCCTTCGGTTTAATTAGGCCTCCTGGCCACCATGCAAGCCCTAATTCATGTTGGGGATTCTGCTATTTCAATAATATAGCTATAGCCGTCAGCAAGCTTTTGTCAGAACAAAGGATAAAGAAAGCTTTTATTCTCGATTTCGATTTGCATTACGGAGATGGCACTGCTAATGCCTTTAGTAGTTTCAGCTCTGTTACCTATTTCCATCCTAAAGGCTCCTTTAGAGGAGATTTTATTGAAGATATTGAGAGAAGACTTAAGACTATCGATGAGTGTGATATCGTTGCTGTCTCCGCCGGATTCGATAGACATGAAGATGATTGGGGCGGGATGCTCACCACAGAAGACTATAAGACCATAGGTAAGCTGCTAAAAGAATTTGCCTTAGAAAAATGCCAAGGTAGACGCTTCGGTGTCTTAGAGGGAGGCTACAACCATAATGTTTTGGGGATTAATGTGAAGAGTTTTTTAGAGGGATTTGATGGAAGCTGATTAGAATCTTTAATTATTAATCTCAAGCATACGCGCTATTTCCTTTGTAAAATCTGAGAGAGTATCGTCACGGGCTCCAAAGACTACAAAAGTATTCCACTCATTGAGCCTCTTCAATATTGCCTCTCTTTCTGCTACTTCTATGTTCTTCCTTTTCTTTTTTATTTCTTCAACGATATCTTCGCTGGAGACATCCATAGTTACTGTTCCACCACTATAAAAAATTGGTAACAAAAAAAGGTAGTCTTGATTCCTCAGGTTCTCTGTAAAGACTTTAATATATTCCTCCATCATAAATTTCGTTGGAGCATAACCATGGGGTTGAAATATGTAGCAGACTCGCTCTCTAATAGCAGACACGGTCTCCATAAGTGCCTTTATCTTGTGAGGATTATGGGCGTAGTCATCTATTACTAAATATTCATTAGTGTTTAAATGTATATCGAATCTCCTCTCAATACCTGAAAACTTTGGTAATATTTCGGCAATCTCTTCGAGGCAGATACCCATCTCAGATAGTAAAGCAATAGAAGAGAGAGAATTATATATATTATGTTTGCCAGGGATTGCCAGATTAAAGTTGACACCTCTTACTATGAAAGAACTCCCGAAGGGCCCTTTAAGGATTTTTTCTGCTTTGTAATCAGAGTCACTCTCAATAGAGAAGGTTATAAGGTTGTCGACAGAAATTCTTCTGATCCTATGATCATCGTTATTAACTATTCTAAATGAGGAGGTGTTTTTTAAGAAGTTTTCAAACATTTCAGTTGTTTTGTCGATGCTATGGTGATCGAGTGCAATATTCAAAAGTATTGCGTTTTCAGGGCGATAGTTTACAATAGTTCCATCGGATTCACAGGCTTCAATTATCATAAGGTTAGATCTACCAGTAATAGCATTACCTAAGTTTGTAGAGGTCTTAAAATTTTTCACTCTTCCGCCTCCAATAAAATTTGGGTCCAATCCCAGTTCACTCATCAAAAAGGCAAGCAAGCCCGTAGAGGTAGATTTACCACTCGTACCAGAGACTGCAACAGTTCTGAATTCTTTAATGAGATCTATAAGAAACTCCGGACGAGTCAGTATCGGTAATTTCAGAGTTCGAGCCTTTACATGCTCTGGGCTATTTTCTTCTACCGCCGTAGAAAAAACCACAAGATCTATTTGGTAATCTATTCCCCTGCCATCCTGAGGGACTATTATTATACCTTTGTTCCTAAAGATTGCCTTTAATGGATGTTTAGGATTTTTATCTAAAACTCTATCAGATCCAATTACCTTATGCCCTTTATCAGCTAAAAAACTCGCTATGGCAGACATGCCGCTACCTGCGATACCGGAAAGAAATATCCTCATATCCTTCTTTTTCTTTAGCACTCTGTGAGAATTTAGTATGGATCTCAAAAAGTGAAGTAGTATGGTCTAAAAAGGTAAAAAGGCCGTCTCTCTCTAAAGTAGAGAACTCATCTTATTACATCGACCTTCATATAGGGTCTTAAGACCTCGGGTACTATTACTGTCCCATCTCTCTGTTGATAGTTCTCTAAAATAGCGACGACTGTTCTACCAATTGCTAACCCAGAACCATTTAGAGTATGAACGAACTCCGTCCCCTTCTTACCTTCTCTCTTGAACCTTATTTTCGCTCTTCGAGCCTGAAAATCCTCAAAGTTAGAGCAGGAAGAGATTTCCCGATACCTCTGTTGGGCTGGCAACCATACTTCTATATCATAGGTCTTTGCTGAAGAAAAGCCTAAATCGCCTGTACAAAGCACCACTGTTCTATATGGAAGTTGTAGTTTTTGTAAAATATCTTCTGCATCGGCAGTCAGTCTTTCTAACTCTTCATAGGAATCCTCAGGTTTTACAAACTTAACAAGCTCCACTTTATTGAACTGATGCTGCCTGATAAGACCCCTTATATCCTTTCCATATGAACCTGCCTCCCTTCTAAAACAGGGTGTATAGGCAGTGTAATATAGAGGCAATTGATCTTCCCTCAAAATTTCATCCTTATGCAAATTAGTTACAGGGACTTCTGCTGTGGGTATCAAGTAATAGTCGGTATCAGCAATCTTGAAGAGCTCTGACTCGAATTTTGGAAGTTGACCAGTTCCCGTCATACTATCAGCATTAACCAATATGGGTGGGAATATCTCTTTATAGCCTTTAGAGGTATTTAAGTCTAACATAAAATTTATTAATGCTCTCTCAAGTTTAGCACCAAGACCTTTCATCACAGTAAACCTCGAACCCGTTATCTTCCCACCCCGACCAAAATCTATAATGTCGAGCATCTCTCCTATTTCCCAATGAGCCAAGGGGGTGAAATCGAATTCTCTCGGTGTGCCCCATCTCCTAATCTCGACATTCTCTGAATCATCTTTACCAACTGGCACTGTATTATGGGGTATATTGGGTAAAGTTAACAGGAAATTGGCGGTTTTATTTTCTAAATCTATGAGGTTCTCTTCAATAATTTTAATTCTTTCTGATACTACCTTCATCTCTTTTATTAGGTGCTCAGCATCGACCTTCTCTTTCTTTAAGCGGCCAATCTCTTCAGAGACTACATTTCTTTTATTCCTTAAATCTTCAGCTTCTCTTAATAGCTGAAGTCTTTCCCTCTCCCATCCTATAAATTCGTTTAAGTCAACGGCATAACCTCTTTTAGCAAGAGAATCCTTTATTAATTCAATGTTATCTCTCACAAATCTTGTATCGAGCATTTCTCTATCTGCTCCTATTTTCTTTTGACTATTACATTCACATTTTCTATAGTGTCTCTATTATATTTGTATCTGTTAAGCCCTTTTTAAAATAATTTTCCTCGCTCCCTTAGCCTCCCTTAGTATTGTTGGATCACCTATTATCTTGCCGACTAAATTAACAGCGCTTGCTGGAACTGGATCTGGCCCTCTACTTATGGGGGTTGGACCGAAAAAGATAGCAAGAGCCCTACCGGGAGGCCAATACCCTATATCACCTACCTTTACCTCCACTGTTGAAGTCTCATCGAGAGGAAAAGTAACAGGTATCTCAAAATAAAATTCATCTCCCCACTCTTCAGGTATAGCCTCGATGGGTAGTTTCTCAGCTATTGCCTTAGCACAGGGAGTATCAAAGAGTTGCCCCTTAAGTTCGATCTCCTCTAAACATATTAATATCTCTTGCATCTCCTCACCATTAGTTATAATTTTTATTTTTAGTACGATTTCAACTCTCAAGGCTCAAAGAACCTTGAACCAATTCCCCAAAATCATCTCTTTCAAGAACACCTCTGCTTCTAATGTGCTTAATCTTTACCCCTCTTCGATGCATCTCTGCTCCAATCTTGTGTCTTCTATGACATCTTAGGGGATTCTCCTCGGCACACATTATAGCAGTGGGATGCCGAGATATTGTCTGTAATAGCCTTTTAATACCTACTTCAAAGAGTCTTTCTCTCTCTTGGATAGAAGGCATCATCCCCCATTTAACCTTAGTTTTATCCTTTGGTATCCCCCCTAAAAAATCTCCCAGAAAGATATACTCTATACCAACAGCTGTTAAACTATGCTGTAATCTCTCTTTATTGAATTGTGGTGCATATCTACTATAGGGGGCACTTCTAACATCTATCAAAGTTGATATTCCAAAGTCCTTAAGTAATCTAATAAAGTCATTGATAGCCAAAGTCGAATGGCCTATCGTATAGAGAACTTTATCACCATGAATCATAATAAAATCAATCTGATTCGATTATATTTAAAATTGCGTTAGCCTTCTCACCTATTCTGATTATATTATTTGAGATAGCTTCATAATCCCTTTTCAAGGTATAAAGTTCATCAGCTATGCTTAAAGAAGCTAAAATAACAGCTTTTAAAGGTGTTAAATTAGGAATATTAGAGCATACTTCTCTTAATTTCATATCAACATGATCTGCAAGCTGTTTAATATATTCAGGTGGCTTATCACCTCTTATGGTGTATTTTTGCCCTAAAATATATACCTCAACACTACCCATAATCTAATCACCTTAACTCCACTGAGTCGAGCACCTTTAATAAGTCCTCAATCTGCCCTTTTATTAAAGCCTTTTCAGCATTTAATAATTCTATCTCTTTCTCCTTTGCCCTTATGGTATCCTCCAATTGGGCAATCTTGTGTTGAAGCATATTTTTCTCTTCCTTCAATTCCTTAACTTTTTCTATCACCTGTGTGATCTTTTCTTCCAGTGCCTTCACTACCTCCATTTAAATACCTCCTTTTGTTGATAGAGACAGTTTTAACCATGTAAATCTCAAAAATCATAGAGTTACGACTATAATTTTTTTTGCTCCATTTTGCCTTTCAATGACCAAGATGGATTGCAGAAGTACTTTATATTTTAGCAATGGACAGACAACCTTATATCCCTCTAATTATTGTTATTAGTAACAATCGCTGATAGATCAATTTTAAAATGATACACAATTTGCCTTTAAAAAATAAATTGAATTCTACTCTCTCATAGTAAAGTTACCGAGTGATCTCCTTGAAAA
>JAOAEO010000089.1:4517-6650 GCA_026416735.1 Thermodesulfovibrionales bacterium | reverse complement strand
CGCTGATACTGTTCGAAAAGGAGCTGAGAGAGTTATTAAAGCTCGCTTCGAAGATGCCCGTTTTTATTTCGAAGAAGATACCAAAACACCACTATTGAAAAGGCTTGAGGGATTAAAAAATGTCGTTTTTCATGACAGGCTTGGAAGCCTCTATAACAAAACTGAACGCATCAAGGCTATAGCTGATTTCATTAGTAGTCGAGTTTGTCCTAATAAAAAAGATGAGGTGATTACAGCAGCACTACTTTCAAAGACAGATCTCATAACCGGTATTGTTAGGGAATTTCCTGAATTACAAGGTATAATAGGTAGCTACTACGCCCATAGGGAAGGATATCATCATTCTATCTGCCAAGCTTTGAGGGAACAATATATACCTCAACATCCTGGAGATGCATTGCCTGAGACGGATACTGGTGCTATCATAAGCATATCTGACAAAATTGATAATATCACCTCCTTTTTCATGATAGGTTTAGTACCTACAGGTTCTGAAGACCCCTTTGCATTGCGAAGACAGGCCCATGGAATTATTTTAATTGCTATAAAGATGAAATATGATATAGCCATTTACGAATTACTCGAAGTTTCAATGCAGAATTATGCCATTAAAGAAAAAGCTCAACTTATGAGTTCACTATTGAAATTCTTCGAACAAAGAGTTGAATATATCTTCCAAAACGAAGGCTATAAAGCTGATGTCATTGCATCTCTTTTGCATTTTATTGAATCACTACCTCTTTATAGAATTAAAGAGAGATTAGACACTTTGTTGCAATTCAAGGATGATCCAGATTACGATTCACTCCTTTTAGCGATTAAAAGAGTTAACAATATTGCACCAAAGTATAAAGTACCACCAGTTAATGCCAATCTCTTTAAACAAGATGAAGAAAAATTTTTATATGAAAAGCTTCAAAAAGTTAATAAAGAGATTCAATCTTTTTTGAAAGAACATGATTATTACTCAGCTTTAGGGGCTCTTAGGAATTTAAAGGACCCCATCAATAGTTTCTTTGATAAAGTTTTAGTAATGGACAAAGATGAAGAGATAAAATTAAATCGTCTATCCCTAATTGAGGAGGTTCAGGTTCTTACACAGCAAATAGCAGATTTTTCAAAATTAGCTTAGCAGAATCCTGTAAATGCTTCCTTTAGCCTCATTAATAGTTGAAAGACTCTTATTGACTCACCTACTGTTCTTGAAGCAGTTCCGCAGGAAGGGGTAAGCAATATTTGCGAATTGACTAATTGGGGTGAGACTTCTTTATATAAGATTTTCATAGCATTACTTAATAAAGAAATTATGTTTTTTTCTTCTAAATGTTGGATTATCTCAGTTGTAGGTACAATGCCCCAAGCGAGATAGTTACCCCTCTCAAGAAACTCTTTAATTTCAGCATGGTAAATAAGAAGTAAATCGGAATAATCATAGGCGTCAAAACTTATAATATCTACACCAGACTTTATTACTAAAGGAAAATCAAATCTACCACAACAGTGAATTCCTGCTATGCCACCGTTTTGTTTTATTGTTGCGACCAGTTCCATAAGCAATCGTAAAATCTCATTCGAGTCAACACCTATATAAGAAGAACTACCTATAGCTGACAAGATAGGTTCATCAATAAAGATAATAACATTTTCACAACAGGGCTTAAAAACCTCTAACTGCCAGCGAACTTTAGCCTTTAGCAACATATGTGCAACTTCACGTAATTCTTCGTCAAAATAAATATATCTTCCAGAACCATCTTTTAATGATAAAGTATAAGTGATTGGCCCCGTTATGTGTCCTTTTAGGAAATTCAATCTGCGAGACCTTATGATTTTCAAAAAGCGGTGTAATCCTTTAGCATAATCCTCAGATATAGCTATCTTTGTATTCTCATTATAGGCCTCGTAGAACCTCTCTAATTCATCACTACTGTCTCGTATTATCGTAACGCTTTTTTCTTCTTCATTAATTCTCAAAAAGGGCATACCCTCTGAAAATTGTATAATCATCGACTCTTTAAAAGAAAGTCGAGGAAGCTGTGGCCAGAAGGGAATATCTACACTTTTGAATATTAGATCGCAAGCTTCGGAAGTTAAAGTATGCGGTAAACTACCTATTCCAGTAGTGGAGTAGGG
>JAOAEO010000089.1:0-4507 GCA_026416735.1 Thermodesulfovibrionales bacterium | reverse complement strand
CTTGATAATTTTACCCATACCCTATTATAAAATTGACTACTTACTAAATACAATTAAAAAAATGTGTTAAATCTATTAAAGCCTTAAATGAAAAAAGCATTTTAACTGAAGAGATTTCTCAGCGATTCGAAAAATTCAGTGGTATTACTCAAATCTTTCATTACAATGTCTGCCCCTGCTTTCTGCAAATGTTCTAATTCGTATGGGCCAGTAGCAACTGCTATACAGAAAGCATCATGGCTTTTGGCACATTCTATATCTCTTGGAGTATCACCAATGATTACACAGTCCTTGAATTTGATCTGCCTATTGTATATTTCTGAAAACCTCTTTATAGCAAAGGGGAGTAATTTATTACGGTCTTCATCGTCACTGCCAAAGGCGCCGAATTTGAAAAATCTATCTAAATTAAAGGCTTTAAGTTTTATTCTTGCACCTTCTTCAACATTACCTGTTAATAGACCGAGACAGTAAAAATTAGTCTGGTTATTAATGGTCTCGAGAACTTCTGTAACACCAGGCATAATATATTTCCTATCATTATTAATCTCTATGTTAAGGATTTCAATATAGAGTTTGATGGCATCATTAACAATATGATCATTTATAGGAAGACGGTGAGCCTTTAACCCTTCTTTGATTATCTGGATATCCGTCTTGCCGGCCATACTTATGTTCCTAAAGGCATCAGTAATTGAAAAAAGATTTTTAAAAACAATGCTTAAGGCTCTTGAGCCTGCACCCCCCGTATTGACTAAAGTTCCATCTATATCAAAAAGTACTAATTTCATTCTTTTACTACTCGATAGAGATTCACTAAATCATCTGATAGAGGCTTAGAAGTAAGTTGTTGATACCCACCTTCACTGCCCTTCCTTTTGAAAACAACAGTAGCTGAAGATAATTTCTTTGCAGCAGAATATCTTATGCATAATGAGGCAGCAACTTGTAAAACCTCCTCAGTAATAGAGAGACAACGGATTAAAGTCAAGGGACTATTATAATCTTTTACCCACAAAATCATATCTTCAGGCAGTGCTAATGACTCAATTATGTGATTGTCTATCCTATCTCTGCCAACTATAATTTTACAATCTTTAACTCTAAAATGTCTGCCAACTTGTAAAAGTTTGATATCATTAATTGATAAACCATTAGGACTAAAGTTTAGAAGATCTTTCAATTTCTGAGAATATAAAGGGTCTGTTAAAAGGCACCCTCCAGCAGGTTGAGCATATTCTTTTAAACCAAAATCCTTTGCAAGTTTCAATTGAGGTTTTCGAGACCTTCCTGAAAAATCAAAGAGTTTTTCTCTGTCTATCTTGCCACTTTCTTCAGGAATAGTTGGCTTCAAAAGCTTTGCACTAAGCGGTCTTACTACATATCCCTTGACAGAAGCTTCTTTATCAATAAGCGATAGAATATCCCTCCTTTGACTCATGGGTCTCTGTTGAAGAACCTCTCCTGTTATTATGAAATCATAACCTTCGTTATCCATTATCTTTTTAGCTTCTTTTAGCATGAGGATCTTACAATCTATACAAGGATTCATGTTTTTACCAAAGCCGTATTTAGGTCTCTGTATTAATTCTATGAACTGTTCATCTATAGGTAGAGTAAATAATTCAATATTCAAATTCCTATCGTAATCTCCTTTTTCAAGAGAAAAGTATCTACTTTTAATGTTTTCATTAAAGGGAGTTAAGAATTTAACTGCTTTGACTTCGATCCCCTGTTTAAGAGCAGTTAATATAGCTAAGGTGCTATCAAGTCCACCAGAATATAATGCAATAGCCTTAGACATTTTGTTACCTCATCATGCAGACAAACTATATACTCCGATAATTGATATAAAAACAAATGTGCATGTTAGATCAAGCCCCTTAGACATTGCCTAATCTACCAATGGGTAACTCTCAAAAATACAGAGGCACCTCTTTTAATTAGTAAGTTTTTAGGTAAGTCTAAAATATCACCCAGCAATTGAAAACCAAAAAGAGGCTTTCTAAATGATAAAACAAAAACTCTTACCTTTCAAGATAGGGTTATTAGCTATTAAAAGAAATTATCACATCGAAAGTCTGACTTATTTTTTTATTTAGAGTTTTTAGAGACCCTTAAGATAAAGAAATTAGTAGAGAGTTAGAGACCTACACTTAACTTAAAGAGTTGGTGGTGGAAGTAACAGTTAAATACAAGGCAAGGAAAAGATAGAGCCCTATGGCTTATGGTTCATAGAGAAGACAATTAGGATAAAGGATTAAGAGAAGTAATAAGATTAAGGGAGTACCCATCTACTATACAAAGATGGAGGACTGACTAAGAAAATAAAGGAAAAGGAGAAGCTCCTAAAGGAATAAAAGAAGGAGTAATAGATAGAGTAAAAAGGGGCAGTTAACCTCCAGAATATACCTCAATTTTAAACACCTGCCAAAAGGCTAACTTGCCTTCCTCTGTCTCCCCTATGCCCTCTCCATCCCTATCTTACAAGCTAATTCCTATACCATCTACACTGCTTCTACCGATAACCCCTGCCTTACTACCTTTATCAAACATAAAATATCCCCTAACTTGCTGATTTCAACTCTATGCTTTAAGGCTATCTCTATCGCCCTTATCTCCGAAGATGTGCATCTCGATTAGATTAGCAATGGTGCAATACTTAACCTTCTTGCCTTCACAATAGGACTCACGAAGGAGATGTCTACCTTGATCGTGACCTTTGATTTATGGAGATACATTATGTCTACATAATGGCATACTAATAAGAATATATCCTGTATAAAATTATATAACGGTGGCTATATTTAGATAAGAAAAAAACTGTCTCATTGATTATATTATGTTTTTATGAAAAAAGGGAGAGGAATATCCGATAAAAATTAAAAATGATGAAATGGAATATATCGTTGTTGAAGTCAAATCAGATGAAGATGATTCTATAGAAAACAAAGCAAAACTCAGACTGGGCAAGACAGCATTTTTCAGATTTAAATAGAGTCTTGAAAATGCAGGTATTAATCAAAGATATATATTTCATTTCTTAAGTCCTTGTAGTTATGAGGAATTTTTCCAGTATTTGAGGGATGGTAGGTTAACACAGGGTTTATTTAAAAGCGATCTTGAGGACAAGTTAAAACATAATGGGAAAGTTGACTAAGATGATTTTTAAAGCTTTTTGGTGGAGGCGGCGGGAATTGAACCCGCTAAAACAAGGGATAAGTCATTGAATTTATAAGATTTTATTCTTCCTCTGGATAGAGTTCGGATAGAGTCTTGATAGATTTATAAAAATTTAAGTAATAAAATATCATTGATGTCATACAAACTGAATTTTATTAAGGAGAAACCCTTGAGTGAACAACCATATTTCAAAGTAAAAACTCCATTAAAAGTTGAAATAAAAACTACATATAGTTATTGGGAATATTTGATTACTAAAAAGATCCAATTATGAAAGACAATGATAATATTGTAAAATCAACCTTAGAATCTCCAGATGAAATTAGACAAAGCAAGATTGATAAAATGTTTTTCTTTATTATAAAAGATTTGATAGAATTGGTTAAGCCTTTAGAAAAGGAGGGTTTTTTAATAACGGCTTACCCTACAGATAAAGTAAAGGAAGGTAATATAATATGGGTAAAGTAGTTGTATACTACAACAAAGATTCAGATACATTAGACATATGGTTTGGAAATCCTGAGGATGAAGTAATCAGTGAGGAGGCAGGATAGGAAATAATTTTCAAGAACGACAAAGACGGAAAAATAATCGGTATAGAAATGCTTTATGTAAGTAAGTCTGTTGGCTTCAGCGAAACTATTCCTTTTGAAGTATTTGTTGTATGAAGTTTTAGTTTTAATCTTGAATATGAGATTTTATTTATAAATTTCCCCTCTGTAGTCAATCTTATCAATAAAAACTACTTTGTTTTCTTTGTCAATGATTAGTATAATTCTAATTTTCCCTTTTCTTATTCTATAATATCCTTCCCATTCTCCCTTTAATTTTTTAATATCAATATTTATTTGCTCTCCCCTTATTCGCTGAATAAATTTCTTGATTTCCTCTCTTATTTCATCAAAGATTTTTTCTTTTTCAATGAAAGTTATAGCTTCATCAGAATACTGAATTGTCCATTTCATAAATCAATCGTTTCACTATAGGCGGGCTGTTTATTAATTGACGGATTTCCATAAGTCTCAATTATATCTTTCATTTCTTCATCAGATACATATGGCAAGTTTTTTAAAAATCTTTCTAAGAGTTCTTCTTCAAGTGCCTCTTTTACTGCTATTTTAATCAATTTATAAAGCTCCTCCTTTTCAATAGTTATCTCCATAAAAACCTCCTAAATTTTTGTTGTATTATATCCATTTTAACTAAAATCATGTCAATTTCAAAAAACAGAAAAGGAATGTATTTGCAAATCCTGAGGATGAAGTAATCAGTGAGGAGGCAGGATAGGAAATAATTTTCAAGAACGACAAAGACGGAAAAATAA
>JAOAEO010000088.1 GCA_026416735.1 Thermodesulfovibrionales bacterium | reverse complement strand
TTCGATAGCCGTTATGCCATCTCCATCGATATACTCCCATATCCCGACAGATTCCAAAGCGATATCGCCTTCAAGTCTATAAAGATCAATATGATAAAAGGGTGGTGATGAGTCATATTCAGCAACTATTATAAAGCTTGCACTTCCGATGTCCCGAGGCGAGATACCGAAGGCTCTACCAAGGCCCTTTACAAAGACTGTTTTCCCCGCTCCAAGATCTCCAAACAGATATATGGTAACTCCTTTACCAGTGCTTTTAAGTAGCTTACCAAGCTTATATCCAATATCTTCTGTCTTTTCGGGAGAAGATGAGATAATTCTTATTCCTTCCAAAGTAGTACCTAAAACTTATAGTATTTTCAATGCGTTATAGAGACCTTTTACGACTTCTTCCATAGAAGAATAATCTAAAGTAGAAGCAGTATCCCCTTTAGCATGGTAATAGGGATTTCTATAGAAACCTGTATCTGTAACCATAAAAGCTGGATAGCCAAACTTCCAAAAGTTCCTATGATCGGAAAAATCAACACCCATTAGCATAGAAAAAGAATTTAGAGATTCAATGGCTAAGGTAGAAAATCTCTTAAAATTATTTTTCACTTCCTGAGTGAACTTTAGAGATGAGATATTACCTATCAATGCTATGAAATTCCCCTTCTTTGGATAAAAATAATTGAAAAAATAAAAGGGGTAATATTGACTTCTATCTTTCTCGGTGAAATATCCAATCATCTCAAGACATATCATACCATAAATATTAACCTTCTTTTCCTTCAAACTTTTTGCATATAGATAACTTCCCATATTGTTTGTCATAAATACAGGTGGTTCCTCAAGGCAAAATGCTACAAATTTGACAGTTCTTCTCATAGGATTTAGGGAGGTTAGACGGGCTAATTCAAGTAAGCCTGCAATACCACTGGCGTTGTCATCTGCCCCTGGTGTTCCAACTACAGTGTCATAGTGAGCGCCAATTACTATGATTTCGTCAATCTCTTTGTCATACCCTTCAACTTCACCTATGATGTTTGCATATAGGTTATTTCTATAAAAAAAATCTTGTCTTTCGGTCTTACAACCATATGATAAAAGCATTCTTTCGATGTATAAAGCAGTTGTATTTAGCTTTTCTATATCGAGATAACTTCTTTGTCCAATTTTTTCAGAAATATAATAGACTATGTGCTCTAAGTTTGATCTAATTTCTTCCATTGCATTAATTTTTCTCTAATATATTCTACAACTTTAAAATGTTCTTCGTTACCGGCTCCTTTAACCCATAGGGGCTCACCAAAAGAAAAATAAACCTCCTTTGAAGTATCTATTTTGCCAAAGTCCTTTAGAAATTTGCCTATTCCCCATGCGTCTGTCTTTAAAGCAAGAGGTATAACTGGGACATTGGCTTTCTTAGCCAATTTTATACCTATGGTATTGAAACTCTCAACTTTAAAATCTAAGTATCTAGTTGTTTGGGGAAAAACTACTATAGAAATGCCTCTTTTAATTCTATCGATGCCGTTTTCAATAACCGATTTTAAATCTTGTCTTGGGTTTTTCCTTCCAACGGGTATAACCTCTGCTGCGATTAGGGCATGTCTGAATAGAGGATATCTTAATAATTCTTCCTTTAAAATAAAGGTTACCTTTTTATAGGGTAAAATAATAGCTGAAAGAGCAAGGGTCTCAAGAGAACTCATATGATTAGCAATAACTACGCAAGGAGTATCAAATTCCTTAAAATTCTCTAACCCTGTGATTCTAAATTTGCCACCCACACCTTCGAGAGCTCTTATGACTGCGAGTGAACTCTCATACATCCTTTCATAGTTGAATTTTGATTTTTTTGCAATTAAACCAATCCTTACTGCATGGAAAAGGATCTTAGAATAGAAGACTCCTGAAGGAAAAAGCTTAGCTATCAATGGGATCTTCTTAGTCTCGGTCTCGTATATATTATCTTTCAACATTAAGTCTTCCGTTATCATTTTAGAATTTGAGACTCACTCTATATGTTAATTTTATCTCTCTACCTCTACCAACGAACATGTCAGTGCTTATAGTGTTGGCATCTAACTTCTTAAATTCGTGGGAAGATTGCAAGATCCTCCAGTCCCCTGGTAATGGTTCAATGACCTTCACAGTTATATCTTCCCTTTTATGATTTTTAATGGATATTTCAAAGGCGACTTCGTATACGTTGTCTGTAATCTTAATCCAATCTAATTGTTTTTTTGAAGCAACTACATCGAAGACATCACCAAGCTTTATCCTTATTTTTTCTCCTTCAGGGGTATGGTCTATTGAATTTTCTCCAATAAATTGAAGACTCTTTTCGTAGTCATATTTATAGACCTTCATGTTCCCCTTAGGTAGAGGTATACCAAGTTTATTCTCTTTATCATTTAAAAACTCCACAAATAGAGAGATCTTCTGCTTTGATGGCATATTACTATGTTTGGACAGATAGTAAGATTGGGAGCCAAACAATATATATTCCTTCTTTATCCTGACACCGTCTGTAGACAGAAGCTTTATCTGTTTAGTCTGGTTATCTCTTATATTAGTAGGCCTGTCGAGTGTAAAGATATGATATTCAAAAAATTCTCTCTCAGTAAAAGAAGTTTTTGCCTCTGCCTTTAAGGCTACAGTAGCTAGAAGTTGATCCCTTTGTTTGGACTCATCAACAAGATGTATTTCTCCTGCAATTAGCTTTAGTCGAGCATTTTTGAAGGTTGCTCCACTTCTGTTGTCTATGGTAACCCATCCTGATAGATCGGCATTATCACCTTCTTCGTTGAGCACTAAAACATAATTCGCATTCCAATTAATACCTTTTACGAGATATCGAGCTTCTAATCTATGAATCCCCTCAAGTTGGCTATCGATGAGCCAGATAAGAGTTGGTTTAGAAAAGAGACTTTCAGGTAATTCAGGAAATATAATCCTTCCAGGATGACCAAAGGTTATCTCTCCGCCAATTTGAAAAACTGGTACACCCTCATTATAGGATAGAATTTTTGCTGATACTATCTCTTCCTTGTCACTAAAGGGATTTTTTGTATAGAGCTTTACTTCCCTACCTACAAACTTACCTAAAAGTCTTTGGGGGCTGATAAGGTCATATTCGAAGTTCTGCTCTAAAAGGTTTAAGTTGGTATTATTGTGACTTAGAGATTTAATGCTGACACTATTGGGAATTATCTGTGCTGCAACATCCATAAATAGCAATTCCTGAAGACCCCTTTTAAGCATAATATCTCTTTTATCTTTTATTAGCCCAATAGGGTTGTTATAAATTGTCACCTCTACCTCTACCTGGGAGTCTAAATCGGAGTAGCTCTTTTCAAGAGGGAACCCCTCAGCAGTTAAAATAATCAAAAGGTGAAGGATTAAGAGACCTACAAACCTCATCTTTCTGTAATCGATCTTAATTTCCATATAATATTATAGTTTCTATAGACCTTCTCTTTGCAACCACCTTTGTTAGTTATCAATACAAAAGAACCCCTTAAACCTACTAAGTTAGCAGAGATGTTGGCTTTTTCTATCAGATCTAAAGGATTTCTTATCTTAAGATCTTTGCTTCCAACTAAAAGAAATTATTAAAAGATCTCCATTTGAAAAAAATATCTTTAACAGTTAGTATATTTTTATTGAGTTTAATTTTAAATTTGATGAAACTTTTATCGCTGGTCTTTAAATTTAAACATAAGAAGGATCATTAATGAACAAAATTATAAGTGAAAAAAGGCAAACTCATCCCATTGAAAAGATTGTTATTGTCGGCAATGCTAATGTAGGTAAAAGTGCAATCTTTGGGCTTTTAACGGGTAAGTATGTGACTGTCTCTAACTATCCAGGTACAACGGTAGAAGTCACTCAAGGCAATATGAGATTAGATTCAAAAAGATTGCTTTTAATAGATACTCCTGGTATTAACAGCTTAATTCCAATGAGTGAAGATGAGAAAGTAACTCGTGATATCCTTTTAAAGGAATCGCCTGTTGCTATTATCCAAGTGGGAGATGCAAAAAATTTAAAGAGAACTATTCTCATTACGCTACAGCTAATTGAAACGGGCTTACCCTTTGTTCTTGATTTAAACATGGTTGATGAAGCAATGGACCGGGGCATCACTATTAATACCCAAAGGTTGAGCGAGATTTTAGGTATCGATGTTGTAAAAACGATTGCTTCTCAGAAAAAGGGAATAGGGGAACTGAAAGAGTCAATTCTCAAAACCAGAAAACCATCCCTAAAGGTCGATTACGGTCCAATTATCGAGGAATATATCAATAAAATATCTAAGCTTCTACCAACAGCTAATATTTCTAAAAGATCAATATCTATAATGATTTTATGTGAAGACAATAGTCTTAAGGAGTGGTTGAAGGCAAATGTAAAGACAGAAACAATTTCTATGATCGAGTTCTTAGTGAAGGAATGTAAACTTAAGGTTGGAGATTCAATCCATTATTTAATTAGTAAGATAAGAATGGAGAAAGCTGAAGAGATTACGAAAGCAGTAATAACAAAGGTTAAAAGGGAACAAAGCCAGTTTTTACAAGAGATAGGCAAAATAAGTATGCATCCCGTTTTTGGCATACCCTTTCTATTAATAGTGCTGTTTGCTCTATATCAATTTGTAGGGGTCTTTGGAGCTGGTATTTTAGTGGATTTTTTTGAAGAAACCATTTTTGGGGAATACATAAATCCAACTGCCACAAAGATTATTAAGGCAATTGTGCCCCTTGAGATAATCCAAGAACTCCTTATCGGAGAATATGGTCTAATTACGGTTGCTCTCACCTATTCAATAGCCATCATCTTGCCTATTACCTCAACTTTTTTTATAGCTTTTGCTCTTTTAGAAGATAGTGGCTATCTCCCGAGATTGGCAATCCTAAGCAATAGGTTATTTAATTTCATAGGATTAAATGGTAAAGCCATTTTGCCACTCGTTTTAGGCTTAGGTTGTGGTACTATGGCAGTAATGACTGCAAGAATATTGGAAACTAAAAGAGACAGGATCATTACTACCTTTTTATTAGCCCTTGCTATACCATGTTCTGCTCAGTTGGGAGTGATATTAGGAATGCTCGGTTCTATCTCCTTTAAAGCCACTTTAATATGGCTTTTTAGCTTGCTTTTGATTGCTTTATTAGCAGGCTTTTTAGCATCAAAGTTGGTGAGTGGCAATAGAACAGATTTTTTCCTCGAGATACCACCCTTAAGATTACCTCACTTAAAAAATATATTGATTAAAACGGTGGGGAGGATTGAGTGGTATCTAAAAGAAGCCGTTCCTCTATTTATATTAGGAACTCTCATACTATTTATACTAAACAAACTTGAAATATTGATTATAATTGAAAGACTAACTTCTCCGATCATCGTTAGTATGCTTGAACTACCCCCTAAAACAACAGAAGCTTTCATAGTGGGCTTTCTAAGACGAGACTATGGTGCTGCTGGTCTTTACGCCATGGCAGAACAAGGGCTATTGACGCCAGTTCAAATCTTAGTAGGACTGGTTACAATCACCCTTTTTGTCCCTTGTTTGGCAAACTTCTTTATGATTATAAAGGAAAGAGGCATAAAGACAGCCCTTTGGATTGTTGTTATTGTTTTTACCACCGCGATTTTATATGGTAGCCTCTTAAACTGGTTCTTAAGGTATTTTGAAATCAATTTATGATTTAGGAGGTCCTATGAATAAAGAAGATTTTAGAAATTTTATCTCGAGCAAAGGACTGAAAATAACCAAAAAAAGGGATGAGATCTTCGATGAAGTTCTAAATACAAAAGGTCATTTTGACCCTGAAGAGTTATATATGAGATTAAAGCAAAAGGGATCTAAGGTTTCGAGAGCTTCTATCTATAGAACCATTCCCCTTCTCGTTGAAATAGGTCTCATTGAAGAGGTAGAAAGGGTTGATAAACATGCTCACTACGAAAGAGTATCTGCCGATTCACACCACGATCATATGATATGTATGAAGTGTGGAAAGGTTATAGAATTTTTCTCTCCCACTCTGGAGATGTTACAGGATGAGATATGTCAAAGAGAAAATTTTCATAAAATAAGGCACAGCTTGGAGATCTTTGGCCTCTGTAAACAATGCCAGTAAAAATGAATCTTAAAAGTTGTATAAGCAGTTAAGTTTTTGGAGAGCAAAAGAGATTAACATTATTTTGAGAAGCTTTAAATTCAATCTAAAACAACTATATTATTGCTATTTAATCTTCAGATTTTTACCCTTCAAATACATCGCATTTAACATACCATTTATGCGAATCACTCCTTAGAGATTTTTTCATTTGTCAAGAAGGAATTCTATGTAGTTTTAAAGTTTTAGAACACTGATTTTAAATTGTCTTTGCTTTCATATAAAATAATGAGTGTGAATACACTTTTAATTTTAGCCATATCCCTTCTTTTTTTTTATCTTGCCTTCCGCTTTTATGGAAGATACATTTCTAAGGTCTTCGGTGAAAATGATAAAACTCCTACTCCAGCTAAAAGGATAAATGATGGAGTTGATTATGTTCCTTCAAAAGGCTTGGTTGTCTTTTCCCATCATTTTTCCTCCATAGCAGGTGCAGGACCCATTGTTGGTCCTGTTGTGGCATTTCTATATGGGTTTTATCCCACATGGTTTTGGATTTTAATTGGTGCAATTTTTATTGGTGCTGTCCATGACAGTGC
>JAOAEO010000087.1 GCA_026416735.1 Thermodesulfovibrionales bacterium | reverse complement strand
ATCCTATGCATGATAAATAGATTTTTTAATCTAAATTCGACACAATCTTCTATACATTCAGTATAAGCTTTTCATAGATTCTTCCCATATAGAAGCAAGGGGCTGAACATATAACTCTTGCACTTTAAGATAGGCTTTTGTGTTCTTCAGGATTTGAGATTAGTTATGGCGGTAGAGAACATAGAAAAGAAGAGGAGTTATAATTTTGTTATGGACCTTTTAAGGCAGAAGTGATTATAGATCTACTTTTTACTTTAAAAAGAGGCAGATATAGGCAATTCTTAAGAAGACCTTTAAAGAGACCTATAAGGAGAGAACAGTGATAGAGAGGGTTTTTAGTGTATTGAAGAATGTGCATAAGCTGTGTGAGAGGAGATTTAGGGGGATAAGTAAGGTAAGCAGTCATGTATTTATGAGTCTTTCTGCCTATGTAAGTAAGATTATTGTAGGACTTAAAGCTAAGAAAGAGCCTTTGCCTGCTTAGTATATAAGAGGCAAGGGTTAAGATATTTAAAATATAGGATAATACTTTGTATTTTAGGGATAGACTTGAATTTTTCAGTGCAAAAGGGAGCAAACTTAGAGTTAATGGATGAGGTTGAGCTAAAAATTTATTGTTGAAGCCTGTCAAAACTACCTCCTTAAAAACCTATAAGGTTAAAATCCTTCTATTTATTGAACAGCCTCTTAAAAGTTTAAAAAGAGACTGTTCAATAACTTACAAATGCTTGATAATAAAACTTTTGTTAAAGATTCTTCTTTAACCCTAAATATAAAAAGTTTTTTGAAGGCTTTTCATATATATTTTTATTATAACAAGAAATGATAATCAACATTGATGACTAAAATAATCTAATTACTCACTGACTGCCCACATAAAATAATTCTTTAAGACAGGCAAATCTACATTTCTAAATAAGGTTTCTCTTTTCTTTTTTCATTATTTTTCTTATTATGTTGTCCAATTAAGATAATTTTTAAAGAGTAACCTTAAGGAGTCGTCATTCTAAATATTGTTTCTTTGTATCCTTAAATTCTGTATAGATTTTGTTTGTTGTATTGTCTGTATATGTCATGAGCACACATTTAGACCCTTTACACTCCATTTATAGTGGTTACAATCCATCTGTAGTATCTCTCCAAATGTTCTTTCCTTGTCATCCATTGCCTTTGTTTCTTTTGTTAGCTATTCACACCATATAGCCTTTCTTTTATCAATAGTTTCTTCACTTTTTCATTATTGATGTACATTCTTTCTAAGTAAAATAATGTTAGATCAAATTTGATACTTTTGCTGATTCGGATGTACTACTCTATGAGTTAGTTTCTTTAGTAGTTTTCCATTGGATTCCTCTCATATGATTTGTGAATTTTACCACTATCACTTTTCTGCTTATTTGATCCATTACTTGCTTTACCTCCCTTTTTAGTGTCCTGAGAATTACACATTCGACCGCTTTAACTTCTTCTGCTTTGTCATGACTCTGTCCTTTCTGCTCATACTGTCTTTACCTTCTAACTAATTAGGATGTTTTATTTTTGGTGTGTAGACATTATCGAGTTGGCGTTAAATCTTTTAAAAAAAGATTTTGACATTCAATCTACTACAAATGCAAATGAAATAACTTCTAAGAATTATCTAAATATCAAGCTTGAAGTTTAAGGACTTAAATAGATTTCATAAAAGTAGTTATTTTTTGCATTAAAATATTATTTTAGTACAGGGGTGACAGACCATGAAACTACTATTGGTTTTATTTTTCTTAGTATGGGGGCAAAACGCTTTAGCTCAGTCGCAGATTAATTTTTCTGACTTTGAATATTATGTTTCGTCAGAGGGTGCTTTTGGAATTTATAAACCTAAAGGATGGAAAGTAGGAACGCAAAAGCAAATAAACGGTAGAATGATTTATGTTACAGATCCCCAAGAGCAGTTATATGTTACTTTGACATACTTAGAGCGGATTGAACAAAGACTTGATTCAGTAAGCCTTGCTAAATCAACTCTACAGAACATGAAAAAACGAGTGCCAGATCTTAAGGTGGTAGAAGCGCGCACAAGTAAAGATCGCATGAAAACGGTTGTGGCAATAGAACGAATTGAAGGAGGGCAGAAGCTTATTAAAGGCAAATACACTTTTGATATAACCAAACCTCAAGCTCTCGTTATGGGCTACGAAGCTCCAGCTAAGAATTTCATAAAATTATGCAAATGCAATTAAGGAGATCTCCTGATGGAACCTGTGAGGTTCTCGTCCCTCACGGATGGAGGCTTGAAGCAGCAAAAGGTAGAGCCCTTTGTAGTAGCCCTGATGGAGATACAAGTTTTATCTTTACAAGTATCGACTTTGTTGGTCAGTCGCAAATCCCCTATTTCAGTAGCGCTCAAATTCCTGGGTTGAAATATGATTATATGCCTCCTTCACAAGCAGTAGTAGTTGCGATGAAGTATCATGGATGGAGTAATATTAAAATCCTTGAAAGATATTCCAATCCCCATGTGGCTAATCAAGCAACAGCCTTCTTAGGGAGAAAGGCAGAAGCTGAGATTGCCTTAATGTCAGCCATTAGTAAAAACGGGACTCTGTGCACTTTATACTTCGACATTTTAGGTTTTCATCCGACCTATACTGGGCAATGGGGAATCATTGTTAGCGGTTTCTGGTCTCCCAAAGATACCTTTGCCCAGAACCTCCCATCTTTGATGAAAATTGCCGAAAGTTTCAAAATTAATGAACAGTGGGCAAACGAATATGTTCGACAAGGGATGGAGAGGCTAAGAGAGTTGATGAAGAAAACTTCTTCAATGATGTCTCGTTATAACGAGGAGATGCGTCAAAGTAGTCTTGCTGCCCATGAAAATCGCTTGAGGAGTAGTGATTTTATAAGCTATAAATTTTCTTCTTATATGCGAGGATAGCAAGATTGGATTACTTCTATGGAAGAAGGCAAAATCTATACCTCTGACAATTGGGGATTAAGTAAAGATGGACGGACTATCATAGAAGGACAGCCCTTCAATTACTATAATTACAAGGGAGATTATCAATATGGTCACATACCGATAGATGTATCGAGAGAAGTCTATGAGGCAGTAAAGCGTTAGCGCTGATTATTTCGAGGTTTTTTCTGTCAAGATGATTATTTTAACCCATTCTTATATCTTGACAGGTTTTAACATGTACCTTCTTTCAAGTGACATCTCCGGACCTCGAAAGGCCTTTAGCAGTAGTACAGCCATCTGCCTTCAAATGTTTTAGATTTGGCATATCCTTCCCTGATACTTTTGACGATCAAAATTTACTATTAGAGGAATAACTACGTCTCTTTGTTTTATCAGAAATGGTATTATAGGGAATTATTTAATAAGTAAAGAATGGTGGTTAGGAAATTCAAAAATATTATGGTCTAAAATTGTCTAAATGGATTTAGAGTTGCCAATAACATAACTTGTAGTTTCCTATAAACCTCGTCAGATTTCTCTCTATGGAAATTTTTTAATAAGGTAAGCTAATAGATTTTTATCTGTATCTGTGATTTTAGCACTTTTTTATTTATGGTCCTTTTATGATATATTACCATTTATAATCTTATTATAATCTTGTATGCTGTAGAGGGAACATGGAGATACCCTTAGATTACGTCTCACAAAATACTTGGAATAAATTGATTCACCATATAGCCCTAACGAATGAGGAACCACCTTATCTTTTTATCGATAAGGATGTCATAAGAGAGAAAGTGTCTCTCATTGGCAAAAACATACTGAACTCTAAAGTCTTTTATGCAGTTAAAGCAAATCCAGATATTGAGGTGCTTAAGTTTCTGAATGAGTTGGGGATTGGCTTTGAGATAGCTTCAGAGGGAGAATTAAGGATTCTCTCATCCTTAGGAGTGGAACCTTCAAGAATTATTACTAGTAATCCAGTGAAAACCTTGAAATTTTTATATGAAGCTGCTCTATATGGGATAAAATATTATGCCTTCGATTCTAAACCTGAAGTAGATAAGATAGTCAGATATGCTCCTAAAAGCAAAGTATATGTGAGATTGTCTGTTTCCAATGAGGGCAGCGAATGGCCCTTAAGTAGAAAATTTGGTGTTGAGATAGAGGACGCTTTAGAGCTTTTACAATACTCAAAGGAGAAAGGACTTGAGCCTGTGGGAATAACCTTTCATGTAGGTTCTCAATGCAATAATGTCTATAATTGGAATTCAGCACTCGATAAAGCAAAAGAATTATTCGACATGGCTAAGGACAGAGGAATCGAACTAAGCCTTTTAAATTTAGGCGGTGGATATCCCATTCGTTATACTAAGCAAGTCTTACAGATAGACGCTATTGAAAGGAAGATTAATACTGTTTTACAGCAAAAGTTTTCAAAGGACATCGAAATTTTCATAGAACCTGGTAGAGCTGTAGTTGGTGATGCGGGGATATTTGTGGCTACTGTGGTAGGGAAAGCAAAGAGGGATAATGAAAACTGGTTGTATATAGATATTGGCGTTTTTAATGGTTTAATGGAAAGTGTTGGTGGAATCAAATATAAATATGTAGTAGGCAGTAGAAATGAACCAAAGAGGTGGACTATAGCAGGACCTAGTTGTGATAGTTTTGATGTCATAGATAGAGACGTGGAACTGCCTGAACCAGAAATTGGAAATCTTATTTTAATACTCTCTGTAGGTGCCTATACCATCTCTTATGCCTCCGAGTTTAATGGCTTTTCAATACCTAAGATTGTCATGGTTTAGCTATATTTTAGTAATTCTGAGGTTAGTTATGGGGGCTACAAGAAGGAAAGGTTATATACAAGTTTACACTGGCGATAGCAAGGGTAAGACTACAGCAGCACTCGGACTCGCTTTAAGGGCTGCTGGAGCTGGGCATAGAACATTCATTGCACAATTTATAAAGAAAGGTAAAAGTAGTGAACACAAAGCTTTGGAAAGATTCAAGGATCTTATCGAAGTTAGACAATATGGAACAGGCTTTATAAGAACAGAGCAACAGTTAATCGCTGCCTCACGTGCAGCAGTAAGAGGGTTGGAAGCTGTTAAAGAGATATTTAAAACTGGCAATTTTGATGTAGTCATCCTCGATGAGATAAATGTTGCACTCTTTAAAAAACTCATTCCTTTAGAAGAGGTTTTGAGTTTGATCGATATGAAACCCAAACATGTGGAGTTAGTTCTCACTGGAAGATATGCCCCTGAAGAGATTATAGAAAAGGCTGATTTGGTCACAGAGATGAAAGAAGTAAAACATTATTATAGCTCAGGCGTCAAGGCAAGAAAGGGAATAGAGTTTTAATTTTCAAATGAAAGGAAGGCCCCTCTATTCTGGCTATACAACGGGTGCCTGTGCTACTGCCTGTGCGAAAGCTGCAGCACAATTATTGATTAGAAGACTTACTCTTCCAGCTGATCAATTTCCCTTTGAAAGGAATATATCGAACGTCGATATCACTTTGCCAGTCGGTATAAAGGCTTCTTTTAAGATCGATGAGATGGCAATCGTTGAGTCACATTCAGAGATAACGACTCAGGCCTCTACAATAAAATTCTCAGGAGACGATCCAGATGTTACCAATGGTGCTAAAATAATAGCTCAGATTATTCTAAAAAAAAGTGATTTAGAATATTTAAATAAAATAGTCGATAGAAAAATCGAGGTTTATGAACCCTGTAAGGGTGTAACCATCGATCTTGAAGGTGGTAAAGGCGTAGGAATAGTTACAAAGCCTGGATTACCAGTTCCTATAGGTTTGCCAGCTATAAATCCTGTCCCCAACCGTATGATTATAGAAGCCGTCGAGGAAACCTTAGAGGAACTTAAAGATTCAAACATTAGAATCTCCAACTTGAAAATTATTATTTCTGTACCAGAGGGGGAAAAACTCGCCTTAAAGACTCTAAATCCCCGCTTAGGGATTATTGGTGGAATTTCTATATTGGGTACTACGGGAATAGTAAAACCCCTCTCATCAGAGGCGTGGAAAGCTACCATCTCAACATCGATGGATGTAGCTAAAGCTACTGGCCGTAATGAGATAGTCTTATCTACTGGAAGAGTCTCAGAAAAGGCCCATATGAGGAGATTTAACTTTCCGGAAGAGTCCTATGTAATGATGGGTGATTATTTGGAGTTTTCACTCCTTGAAGCTAAGAGACGTCTTTTCAAAAGGATTCATCTATGTTCTCAGTGGGCTAAGATGTTGAAAATTGCTATGTCTACCCCCCATACTCATGTTAAATATGGTGTGATAGATACAAAAAAAGTATTGAAATTTCTAACTGAACTGGGTATAGATATCCCTGTCACAGCTGAGTTTAATACTGCAAGAGAGATTTTCCAATTTATGGCTTCAAAATTTAATGATCCAGCTATCCCTTTAAAAGTAGTTTGTTCACAAGCCAAAAGGTATGCTGAGAAAATCACTGAAGGGATACCTGTCATACTACACCTTGTAAATTATGATAATGAAGTCTTCTTGAGTTTATATGATGGGGAAGTATAAGAATCAAAGGGTCATCGAAAACCTTTAAGGGCTGAAAGAATCCTATCTAAAATCTTTTCAGGGTTGAAAATTCCGGTAATGTCTAACCATATTATACCTTCTTCTCTTTTAAACCATGTATATTGTCTTTTGGCATAGTTTCTACTTCTCTTTTTAATGAGTGCAATTGCCCTCTCTAAAACTATCTCCCCCTTAAGGTATGAAAGTAGCTCTTTATATCCAATAGCTTGGAGGGCGGGGAGATTAAAGGGGTAACCATTACAACGCTGTCGTATCATGGTAAGTATTT
>JAOAEO010000086.1 GCA_026416735.1 Thermodesulfovibrionales bacterium | reverse complement strand
AGAAAAAGTAGAAGAAGATATAACTGGCATAAGTAGATTCGAACAAATCCAGCATTAATTTAAGAGATTGTGCTTGATGGCATAATGGATTAATTCTGCATTAGTTTTCATATTCATTTTTTCTAATATCCTTGCTCGATAAGTACTAACAGTTTTAATGCTCAGACATAATTCATCAGCTATCTGTGATATTGTTTTGCCCGATGCTATCATAAGTAATATTTGATATTCTCTATTTGATAAAGTTTCGTGGGGGAGTCTTTCAGAATCACCCTTGATACTGAATAAAAGTTTTTCCGCAATTGATGAGCTTATATACGTCCCCCCTTTCGATATTTTTCTTATGGCTTGAATGAGTTCGTCTGAAGCGCTCGATTTAGTAATATACCCAGAGGCACCAAGCTTAATGGCTCGTAAAGCATATTGTTCCTCTGGATACATGCTTAATATAAGTATAGAGGGGCCGGATCTATCAGCCTTCAACTCTTTAAGTACATCCAGTCCGCTTACACCAGGCATCGAAATATCGAGAAGCAACAGATCATAATCATTTTTACGTACCTTATCCAAAACCTCCTGTCCACTACCAGCTTCATCGGCTACAACAATATCAGGGGCATCCTCCAGTACTTGTTTTAGCCCCTCACGAAACATCTTATGGTCGTCGGCTATTAAGATCCTTATCATTTTATCTCTGAATCTTTAAGGGGTACATGGATTTCAACAGTTGTTCCTTTATCAGGTACACCTATTATCTTTAAATCACCACCCAAAAAGCAGGCCCTTTCTCTCATTCCAAGAATTCCAAAAGCCATCGGGTCGAATATTTGTTTTTCAGTTATGCCTCTGCCGTTATCTTCGATTGTAAGTATTAGTGACTTGTTAACAATTCTCATATCGACATTTATACAGGTAGCATTTGAGTGGCGTAAAATATTTGTAATAGCTTCTTGGAAAACTCTAAAGACTGCAGTAGAACGCTCCTGCTCAAGGCATAGAGCTTCAAAATCAGATTCCACTTTTAAATTACAATGAATATTTGTTCTTCTCTGCAAATCTTTTAATCGCCATTCAATAGCATCAGCAAGACTAAGGTAATCTAACACGCCTGGTCTTAATTCTGAAGAGATCTTTTGAATTGCTTCAACGGTATTATCAACAATCTGAATCATACTATTTATTTTTGACAACAGATAACTATTTTCTACTTGGAGCTTCTTTCTCAACAATGATAAATCAAGCTTTAAAGTCGTTAGGGCATGTCCAAGCTCATCGTGGATCTCCCTTGCAATATGCCGCCTTTCTTCTTCTATAGCAGTCTGTAGATGAATGGATAAATTCCTGAGCTCTTCTCTCGACCTCCTTAGTTCTTCTTCGATTTGTTTTTGTCTTGTTATGTCTCGAGCAATAGTCTTTGTCCTTATTAATTCCCCTTTACTGTCTTTTTCAAGAAAAACATTAAGGCTTGCAATAAATGTTGTTCCGTCCTTTCTAACAAATTCACGCTCTATAGAAATCTCATTACCTTTATATTTTACAAATGGAAATTCCCTCTCGTGATCTTTTACAGATCTTTCTGAAAAGAAATCGGTTATTGGTCTACCAATTATTTCATCTTTTCTATATCCTAACATCCGCGCTTCGGTCTCATTACAGTCAATAATTATACCGTCTTTGTTAACGGAGTGATACATATCGGGGGCATTATCGTATAAATCTTTATACTTTTGTTCAGACTCTCTCAATAGCTTTTCGGTCTTTCGACGAGTCATGATATTGAATGTAAGACTTACTATAATTAAAGAAAGGACTACCATTATGCCTAAGACTGTGATAATAAACTTTTTATATTTTGAATAAAGGGTATCAGGTTCATTTACGATGATGCTGTCCTTAGGCAAATTATGCAAAGCTATATTGAATCGGCTCATCTCTTTGAAATCAAACATAAAAACATTAGGGCTCTTTTTAATTACAGGGATATTTCTAATATCTGCCCCATTTAATATTCTCATAGCCAAATTAGCAGCAGATCTGCCTTGCTCATACCCACTTGTAAGCATACCACCTATAATTCCTTTGCCAATATAAAAATCCCAAAGACTATAAATCGGTGCCTGTGTATGTTTATAGACAATTGCAAGGCTTTCCTCATAAGTAAAAAATTGTCCTGCTCTGTCGCGATTAACAATTAACATAAAGATTAAAGCATCAGATGGAATCTTTTTTAATATTGCCTTTAATTCTTCTATATCAAAATTCTCAATAAAGTGAAATTCTGCACGATCTTTAAAATGAGGAATCACTTGAAGGAGTTCTTTTTTAAGCGCAATTCCTGTGGTTGTGCTATCATTTATTACCACTACCCGTCTAAGTTGAGGATGTAGTTTTAATGCTATGTCGAGAGTACTTTTCATGTCTGTCTCTTCCACTACTCCAGTAAAGAGTTGTCGGCCTTGAATCATCGAGTCTTGAAAATTATTTATGCCACAGAATACTACAGGGGTATCAGGGAAAAGCTTTTCACCATGGGTAAGCATAAAGTTGAGTGCATCATTATCTGTCGCTATTATAATATCGAATCTATCTTTCTCATATTTCTGCTTTAATAGTTCGTAGAGTTTTTGAAAATAACGGTCATTGAAGTATCTCTTGGTGTCCATGTATTCAAAAAACATCTCGATATCGCTACCTTCAAAAACCATTACCGATTCGATACCCTTGACTATGTTGTCAGTCCAGCTCAATCCTTTATGATATGAGTTGAGAACTAAAACCTTTTTCTTTGGCACTGCTTTGGCTTGAGGGGAAAACAACAAAAAAGAAGAAAAAATAAGGAAAATAAATAGACCAGAAATTCTAACTTTAATCTTAAAAACTCCTTTAGTATGAGTTGTAAATATGTTAAATAATTCCTCCTTTAATTATTAATTATAAACATCATGATGACCTTTTGTTAAGATATCTCATGGGCTATATTTATTATATTTAGACATTTATCTTTCTGGAGATTCCAATCATCTAAGATTCATTATAGTGCTCCAATGAGTTTTTTGGAATCGTAAAGATCATATGAACCATGAAAGCCTCAACTAAGAAAAGTCTCATAGAATTTATTTTGTTGAGATGATTTTTTACATATCCTATGCAGCTTTTCTAATTATAAGTTGTTTACCCGCTATTTAAGTCCCTTAGAGAGTAAATCGCTAAAAAGTGTGTCTTTATCAAATATATTAACTGTCTCACCAAACTCATTTTTTTATCGAGATGGAGAATATGGAGAACGGTTTGACTACAGTGTCGGTTTACTTTCCCAAAATTGGAGCATAATCCTCAAAAAAGGAGTTTTCTCTATATCAGGATTTTTCATAAAAGTTAATCTTTTTTTGGATCTAATGTGGGGTATATTATTTGCATTATTACATATGATCTTTGTAATATACTATGTTTTTATAAACAATTGTCTTTATAAATATATTTGGGAAAGGAGGTGAATAGATAGTGAAAAGATTAATTGCAATAGTGGTAGCAATTACCTTTGTTTTTGGAGTTGCCTCTATTTCGATTGCTGCTTCTGCATTAGACAAATGTAACAAATGTCACAAAGACGAGAAATCGCTGGAGAAGGTTGTAGCAGCTAAGAAAATTGAAACTACCGATGCATTCATTAAGGCAGTTAAGGCTAGCCCAAAAGCTAAGCTTCATGAGAAATTTACTGATAACGACTACAAGGCTGTAGCAAAAGAACTCAAACTTAAATAGGGCCCTATAGTAAAAAAAGAAAAGGCGAGATTTCTCGCCTTTTCTTTTTTGTTTATAGAAACATAGGAATACTAAATATAGGTTAACCAGTTCTCATACTTCTTGTTCTTACCTTTAACTATATCGAAATATGTGGCTTGCAACTTTTCTGTTAATTTGCCTCTTTTGCCATCACCAATAATTCTACCATCTAATTCTCTTATGGGTGTTACTTCAGCAGCAGTCCCTGTAAAGAATGCCTCTTCAGCAAGATACATTTCATCCCTTGTAAAACGTTCTTCCTTCGTTTCTACTCCCATATCCCTCGCGATAGTTATTATGCTATCTCTGGTAATACCGTCGAGTATTGAAGTAAGGGGGGTTGTTTTCAAAATTCCCTTTCTTACAATGAAGACATTTTCTCCGCTGCCTTCTGAGACATAACCTTCGGTATCTAAAAGTAGCGCCTCATCATAGCCGCATGAGAGAGCCTCCCTCTTAGCTAATTGAGAATTTACATAGTAGCCGCAAACCTTGCCTCTCGACATATTAGAATTTACATGGTTCCTGATATAGGAAGATATTTTTACTCTTATACCTTTTTCAAGACCATCTTCCCCAAGATAGGTACCCCATGACCAGACAGCAATTGCTACTTTCACAGGATTGTCTTTAGGATAAAGTCCCATTGCACCTGCACCGAGAAATACTATGGGACGTATATAGCACTCCTTTAGTTTGTTAACTTTTACGGTTTCAATTACTGCGTTAATGATCTCCTCCTCTTCAAAGGGAATTTGAAGAAGAAAAATTTTTGCTGATTCAAAGAGCCTTTTGATATGCTCATTTAATCTAAATATAGCTGGACCATGAATGGTATTATAACAACGGATACCCTCGAATACTCCGAGGCCGTAGTGGAGAGTATGAGTCAAAATGTGAACATTGGCATCATCCCAATCAACTAATTGGCCATCCATCCATATTTTGTCTGTTTTATTCATAGCTAATATTTATAACAATACTACTTATTAGATGTCAATATAAAATTCTTTTTAGGGGATCCAATACAATACTAAGGCTAAAGTAATGAACAGTTTAGTGATCAGTATTTCTTTTACCCAATGCAATAATTTAAATAATTATAGCTTACAAGACTTTCTGTATTCTATAGCTCAAGCAAAGGTTGATTATCTCCATAACGATAAGATATATTTATCAATATCCTTTTAGTACTATAGGGAGGAGTTATGGCGAGAGTTTATTTGTTAGGAAATGTTTTACCAGGTAAAGAGCTGAGCATTAGAGATACTTGTAGGGGAATTAAAGGGGTTGTACAAGCTGATGTTATAACTGGTCACTATGACATTGCTGTGATAATCGAAGCAAACTCAACTGCTGAGATATTTGATAAGATTCTAAAGAATATACGGAAAATAAAAGGACTTACGAGAACAGAAACATTCTTGGCTGTTGAATAACTTTATCTATGGAAAAAATACTAAGGGAAATTTTAAAGAAGGCTCTAATAGATTTTCAAAAGTTAGATGTAAATAACATAGATATTGAAATACCCTCAGAAGGAGGTTTTGGTGATTTTGCAACACCTATCCCCATGAGACTCGCAAGGGTTTTTAAAAAAAACCCCAGAACAATAGCAAATGAGATAATACAAAGGATAGATAATACCGATATTTTTGAGCGAATTGAGGTCGCAGGTCCAGGATACATCAATTTCACCTTTAGTAAAAAATTTTTGATAAATGAACTCCAGAGACTTTTATCTGAAGAGAAGAAATATCTTTTTGAAGATATAGGTAGGGGGAGAAAGATTCAAATTGAATTTGTTAGTGCTAATCCTACGGGACCCCTCCATTTAGGACATGGTAGAGGGGCAGCAGTAGGCGCTGCTTTAGCCAACCTTCTAAGTGCTGTCGGTTATAAGGTTGATAAAGAATACTATATCAATGATGCAGGCAGACAGGTCCAGTTATTAGGACTTTCAGTGAGAGCAAGATATAGAGAATTACTTGGGATAGACTCGGAATTCCCACCAGATGGTTATAGAGGTGAGTATATAAATGATTTAGCGGAGGAATTTTTGAAATCTGGCGATTCAGAAAACAATATTACCGATTTCGCATATAAAAGGATCTTATCTGAGATTAAGCAAGATCTTGCAGATTTTGGCATAACTTACGATACTTGGCAAAGTGAGAGACAATTATTTGAATCCAACCAGGTAACTAAGGCTATAGAGGAACTTAGAGATCGCCAATATATTTACGAAAAGGATGGCGCAATATGGTTTAATTCCAGTGTATTAGGAGATGATAAAGATAGAGTGGTAATAAAAAGGGATGGTGAATTCACTTATTTTGCTACTGATATAGCATACCATCGCAATAAGATAGAGAGAGGTTATGATGAAATAATCAATATTTGGGGGGCTGACCATCATGGCTATATACAGAGAATTAAAGCCGTCATCAAAGCTTTTGGCTATCCCTCCGAGAAATTGAAGGTCTTGCTTGTACAAATGGTTACACTTTCACAGGGTGGAACACCAATTCAAATGTCTAAGAGAACAGGGCAATTCATTACTCTCAGAGAGCTTATCAATGAAATAGGATCCGATACAACAAAATTCATCTTTTTAACGAGAAGGCACGACAGCCATCTTGATATAGACATTGAAAATGCAAAAAAAGAATCCCGTGAAAACCCAGTCTACTACGTTCAATATGCCCATGCAAGGATCAATAGTATCTTCAATAAAGTTTTTGAAAAAAATTATCTAAGTGAATTAGAGGATCTGTCAGATCTGGAAGTAACTCTTTTTAGTGAAGATGAATTCAATCTAATTAGGAAGGTTCTGATAAGTCCTTTGGTGTTCAAAAACGCTGCTATTGCCTGTGAACCACATAGAATAACATTTTACATTCAAGAGCTGGCAAGCTTATTTCATACATACTATCAAAAATATAGGGTAATCACCGATGATCCTAAATTAACCAAGGCAAGATTGGCAGTATGTGAAAGCATCAGAATAGTTCTTAAATATGCTTTAGAAATCTTAGGAGTTA
>JAOAEO010000085.1 GCA_026416735.1 Thermodesulfovibrionales bacterium | reverse complement strand
CCCTTTAATAATTAAGTTATTGCTCTCAGATGCACAACTTGTAAAAATAATCTCATCAGGATCAGCATTAATTAACTCAGCTAATTTTGCCCGACTTTCTTCCACTGCTCTTTTGGCATTTTCAGCTAAAGTATAATATTTACTTGACGGATTTCCATACTCCTCAGCCAAGTAAGGCAACATTGCTTCTTTTACTTCGGGATCTATAGGCGTAGTTGCACTATTATCTAGATATATCATATTGCTTCCCCTTCCATACCGGCAAGATAAGAAATTAAATCCTTTGCATACCTGAACTCGTTATGAAGAATAATAGCACCTCTATCAATATGCGCTTTGATATATTTAGGAAAATATTCTCCTTCCCTAAGATGACGACCACAATGCTGCTCAATTAAGCACTTATACATGATATCGTATTTCCCTGTGATCGTTTGTTTATTTAGGTCTAATCCATTGCTATCAGTATCAAATTTGAGACTTTCTACATCGCTTTTTAATGATAATGCAATAGCTAGCTTAGATAAGGCAAATGGTTTAAGATTTGTCTTCTTCTGTAGCTCCTCAAATATCTCCATTGTTTTTTTTGAGGTCCTTAATCTAAATACTATCATGAAGCCACCTCGAAAAAGTATTTTCCTTCAACATTAGTACATTGGTCATTATCAGAATAAGAAATTAAAAACTCTTTAGAAATAAAGGGCTTTATCAGCGTATAGTATTCATTATTAATCTCTTCATCAGTTGATAATATTAAAACTTGGCTACTTAAGCTTGGGAAAAACTTTGTTGTTATCCTCTCCCTATGAGCACTATCTATCCTTGCGTATGGGGTATCAATTACAAAGGGAATATTATTATTTGACATTTTAACTAATGCCCAATATAGTGACATGATATATATCTGCTGCTCACCCTTTGAAAATCCATTAATATCAACCTTTACGGGAAGTTCAATAATACAGTTTTCCTTACAGTCACTTAAAGCTTTTTCCAATTCAGTTTTTTTGGAAATACCTAGTTTATTCATCAAGTGTTTAACACATAAGTCACCCATTTGGTTCGTAAATGACTCAACACCAATCTTGGCCATCATGTTATCTAGCATGCTAATTGAAGTCAAGCTTTGCCTGTATAATGTAACATTAAAGTCCTTATCAATATCAATACCTTGAATATAGTCATGCTTAGCTATTAACTGCTTGAACATAAATATGAATTTTTCTTTTACACTATCTAGTTTTTTCTCAATCAATACAGGTATGAACTCCATTAGCAGACTATGGGAACTCTTACATAATGCAAATACTGATTTATCTTTTCTTGCCTTCTTTAAGCTCTCTTCAGCTTTTTTAAATTTGACTTCTAAATCCGATAAGTGCTTATTCAGATTATCTATATAGACCTCTACCTTGCCTTTTTCTAACATCAGCTTACCGATTTGCTCTTTAATCTGGTGGAGGTCATTAGTATAATTCAAAAGAACTTCGTTATTCTTTTCACTTGCTTCCAATCTCTTTCTGAGCTTCTGAGCCTTACTTATTGATTTTGATATTTCTTCTTTGCATTTTTTAACTTGATCTGCACTTTGACCTTCAATTGTTCGAATAATATCAAGTAAGTCATTCTCTTCATCATGAGAAAGGTAATGCATGGGCTCAAAATTTTCCACATCAAAATCCGGTTTTATTTTATTATCTATATGTCTTGCCAAAATATCCGAAAAAGTCTCAGCATAGTTTTGATTATTCGAATCAATTATTCTTATTTGGGCATTACTAATTTCCTCACAAATAACTTGCTTTAAGAATTCGTTATTTAAAGACTCTTTTATAGTCTTATATTTTTGATATCCTCTCTCCTTATTTATTTGCTGCTTTACTTCCTTAACAAGATTATTGGCAATAATAAACGGCAAACTGTCGTTTGCAAATTCTTTTAGCCACTCGTTCTTCTCTTCTCTAAATTTTTCTTCCCTTAAAATGTCATTTTGCAACTTAGCAATCTCTTGAGCCAAGAGTCCTCCTGCATTTCTAAACTCTTTTTCTAATTGCTGCTGTTTTTCATCTAGGTTATTTATTTCATTATCTATCTGCAAGAGCCTGGTATTTTCAAATTCTACAGATTTTTGTATCTTCTCTTTTTCCTCTAATAGTTCGGATACCTTCTTTTCTTCATCATCTAACAGTTCATCATTTCCTTTATGTAAAATCCTCTTAAAATTACTAGCCATTGTATCAAATGTATCGTATCCACATAAGAGCAGAAGTGCTTCCTTTAAATTCTTTGAAGTATTTCCTTCAAGGAAAAAGTCACTAATTTTTTCACCATCAAAGAAAAACAGATCAAACAATTGCGGCGGAATTAGCGACTTAATATAATTTTCAAAGCTTTCAATTTCTTCTTCTGATAGGATCTTGCCATTCCTCTCAACTCCAAAGCTTTCTATAAGTTTTTGATCCTCATATCTCCATTGCCTTGTTAAAATATAGTTAGCTAATTCTCTTTCTTCCTCTAATTTAAAATCTAGTAGGACATACGTATTTACATCTTTCTTGCTGAGAGAATTTTTGTTTATTAACCTTTTAACACGCCTGTAGTAGCTTGAACTGGTAGTGTCATATCCAAGAGCAATAGGGCCATATAGTCCTAACTTAATAGCAGTAAACAGGGTAGTTTTTCCTGCCCCATTCTTTCCACCGATAAGAATTACATTCTTTTCAGGATTACTAATTGAAATGTCGAGTTGTATTTCTCCTTCGAAAGACCCAAAATTACATAAACCAATTTTATTAATTATCATTTTTAAAACCTTCTTTTATGTTGATATGATGCAACCAATTTCCATTTAATATTTTCTCGAAAGCTTCTTTTAAAACAGGCTTTCGGGTAACAAACTTGTTCTTATTAACAGAAATAATTAACTTACTTATTAATTCAAACTGAACTTGATGTTTATCGCAATATCGTCTTAATTCATCCAAAACATCATCTTCATACAAAGGCTTTTTAAACTTGTCCCAGGGCAGTTCATCACCTTTTATTCTCTTATATGTTTCAACGAGTGTTCTCCTTGAGAGGTCACCCTCATTATCCCATATCTCATCTATTTTTCTAAGTTCATCAAGTGTGATTAACTCAATACCTATCTTTTTTTCTGTTTCTAATAATTTTTCTAAGATAACTCTTCTTCCTTCAAGGGTGAACGGACCGAACCCACGACTTCCATCCCCCTTCTCATAAACACTGCCGTCCCTACGTTTATCGTCCCTTAGCTCAGGATTATTTCTTTCACTTAATAGCCAATCTCGAAATTCACGTAAAGGAAGAAGCCATCTCTCCCCACTTTCAATAAAACCTTTTAATGATCTGTCTTCCTTTACCATAGTACAAACCCAACATCCAAAGCGAGTATTTCCACATGTAGGAGTATCTTTTTCTTTTTTAGTCTCAGTAATTGTAAAAGGACACTCTCCTCCATCCTCATTTTTATAAAGTGATAGAAGAAAGTTATTGTCAGAACCCCAAGGAGAAATCCCATTGTTATTATTCAAAAGGAGACTCCACACGTCTTCCGTTGTAAGTTCCGTAATGGGGTTGTAAACATATGCTCCCTCAATTACTTCATGCTTGTTCAGTAGCTTGCCAACTATCTTTCTTCCTTCAATTCTCCTCGCCCTAGCGAGACTTTCGGCTTTTCTAACTCCCAAAAGTACGAGCACTTCTCCTTCATTCTCAACTTTATCTCTAATAAATCTATTTGAAGGATGAATCTTCAGCCTATCCGTGCACCATCTAAAACCTGGCGGTTCTGGTGTTGGGTAACCTAAACCGATAACCAGAGCCCAAAAAGTATCTTCTATACGAGGATGTACCATGTGAGAGTATAAATTTAAATTTAGATCCTTTCCGCTTGTACCAATCATTAATGACATTTCTTTTAAGTAGTCAATAACGATAGGATTCTCAACCATTGTATCGGATGAGACAACATGTACCGGCTTAGTTCGTTTCTCTTCCGGTAAACGAAGTAACATATTGAATACTAATTGGCAAACCGCTGTTGAATCTTTTCCTCCACTATACCCAATAATCCAAGGCTTATTATCGTGTAAATAAACCATTTCCATTTCGTCGAGTATGTCATCAATTGAATTCTCTGTAAAAAAACTATTGCTCATATTTTATCTCCACTCTGGTTTACTAAAGTTTCTTCAAGTTTCATTTCCTCGTCGTTAAGCTCAATACCTAACAGAGTTTTTATTTTATTACAAGTGAGCTTGATTGCCGTAGTATTTTTGTTTATCTTTCCATTATTAGTTATAGCTCGTCCATTCCAATCTTTAAAATTAGATCTACTCCAATCAATACTATTAAGATTCCTTATTAGTCTAATGCAATCATCACTTTTATTTTTATAAATAAAGTTACCAATATGGCCTAAAGCAACTAAAGCAACACCATGAGCATTTATATAGTTTTTTCTACATTCATATGCACTTAAGGTTTTACTCTGAACCTGCTTCCACTCATACATGGTATTACAAAGAGATTTCCAGTATTCCTTTACAAATGTTTCCTCATCTTGACTTACATTATCGCCTTTTTTCTTATTGAGAATACAACAAATCGAACTATGAATATTAGTCAGTGTAAAAATCTTAGGAGAAAACTTTGATAAATTGTCAGCTTCCTTATCTGTAAAATGCTTCAATAACGGTATGCTGTCGATAACTCTTTTTGACAGTAATGATAATGGATCTCTATTATCATACAAAATTCCAATAGATTTAGTTGTATTTACAGCATGTTTATTAAGGTCTGCAAACATCTGCTGGCTTCTCTTAAGTCCAGTGTCTTTAAAGAATACCACTGAAATTGTTTCTCTCTCCAATTCTGGGTTTATCTTTAGAGCTTCTTCTATAGCAGCCCTACGATGCTGACCATCGTTGATAAGAAATTTAGCACCCATTGAAATTTCTAATTTCCCCAAATCACTATCTGAATACGCTTCAAAAGACATATCTCCGTCAACAGAGGCAGTCAGTGAAGAAAATACATAATCTTCTGGATTATCTATTATGTAGTCTGTAATTTCTGGAATTCTTGCTGCGTTTAAAATCCTTTGTGCCCTATACTCAGGAGGTAAGTCATTCTCAAGAGCCTGAAATATTTTAGAAACAACTTTCAATGGACACATTGCAACGTAATATTCTTTTTTTGCTTGCATCCCTCTAATAGCAGGGAATGAAAATGTAAATCCTGGCGACACTTTACACCTCTACGTACGTAATATCATCTCTCTACTTAAGTATATTGGACAGAATATTTGGAGTCAATATACTACAATAATTTTGTTTATTACATTAATGCACTACCAGTATTTCATAAGATAATAAATATATATTATATCCTTGAGTATCCATCAAGTAAAAACACTTGATAGATATATTCATATTTCAAGGAAGGAGAACTTCAATGGATAACATCTATAAAAGTATTCTCAATGAACGTATCCAACAGTACGGCATATCTACCCTTACAGACCAGGAAGCCTTAAGTGTCCTTACTGGCATCCCTCTATCAGAAATGAAAGTCGCACTCGAGACCCACGGCCTTCCTGAGCTAATAAAATATTCAGCAAGCATGAAAATTACAAAGGCTCAGAGCAAGAAACTTGAACTCCTATACCACCTTGCGAAGCGAATCAGCTTATCTAACTTTAGAGAAAAGACAGTGCTCAATAGCTCCAGCAAGGCTGGAGAATATTTTGTCAAAGAGCTTCAATTCCTTAAAAACGAAGTTTTTGCTATTACACTGCTAGATGCTCAAAATCGTCTTATCAAAACTGAAACCATATTCCATGGTACTCTCAATGAAGCTCCCGTCTACCCCAGAGAAATCGTAAAACTCGTTCTGGACAACAATGCAAACTCTGTAATCTTAGGACACAATCATCCCGGAGGTAGTCAGCATCCGTCCTCTGCCGATATTGAAGTAACAAAAAAGATAACTGCTGCATTAAAAACAATCAATGTCGCCATAATTGATCACATCATTGTTGCTGATAACAGCTTTACTAGTTTTGCAGAAAAAGGACTCTTAAACTATTGAAAGGACTAAAGGGATATGAGAATCGAGAAATATGGGAATCGGAACTGGGCTGTTTACGATCATTGCGGTTCTATTGTTTGTATTACAGTTTATAAGAAAGGAGCTCTTGAAGTAGTTACCCGGCTATCATCTGCTGGACCAGAAGGTATAACAAAGGCAAATATAAAGCTACTTGAAATAACAAGACTGGAGAAGAAATTGAAAGCTCTTAATCAAAAGCTCACCAACTTGATTAAACAATTCAAATCAGAAAGCATGATAAATGAGGCTGTTTTAAATCATTACAATGAATAAGGAGTGGATGTACGTGCCAGCAAATGTTGAAACTATGTTTTATGTTAGAGAAGCCCCTTGGCACGGGCTAGGTAAAAAGGTTGAATATTCCTTGAGTTCTGAAGAGGCATTAAGAGAGGCAGGTCTCGATTGGACAGTTATTCAAAAATCTATTATGACAGTCGACAACTTCCTACTTCCAGGCTTTAAGGCTAATATTAGAGCAACAGATGATGTTGCACTCGGAGTTGTAACTGATCGGTATAAGATCGTTCAAAATAATGAGGCCTTTGCCTTTACAGATGTCCTATTGGGAGAAGGAGTTCGATACGAGACTGCTGGAAGCTTGCAGAATGGAAAGAGAATTTGGCTTCTAGCAAGGCTTCCAGAAAATTACTCGGTTGCTGGGGATCTAGTATGCCCCTATATGGTATTCTCCAACAGCCATGACGGAACCGGAGCTATAAAGGCTGTCTCTTATACACATCT
>JAOAEO010000084.1 GCA_026416735.1 Thermodesulfovibrionales bacterium | reverse complement strand
ATTAATATATATCCCATCTCCCTTACCCTTTTCTACAACCTTTATATCACCTGTAACTACCTTTACCTCTGCCTTCTTTGAAGCATTAGCGATGGTAAGAACAATTTTTTCTAAATCCTCTAACAAAAATCCTTCTTCAAGTATAATTCCTAAAGAAATATAAAGTGGATCTGCACCAACCATTGCGAGATCGTTGATAGTCCCGTTTATCGCCAAATCTCCAATGTTGCCGCCTGGGAAAAAGATAGGTGATACGACGTATGAATCGGTTGTGAAGGCAAGTCTATCCTTCGAGCTATTAGAAAGTAATTTTTGAATAGGTATAATAGCTGAATCAGCAAGTTCTTCGATTTCGAAAGTAGGCTGTATAAATTTTCTTATCAATTCGTGCATCTCTTTGCCACCGCTGCCATGTGATAGCTGTATTCTTTCCATATTTAATCGCTCCATCTTAGTTCTATCTCTATAGCTTGAGAGGGCTCACTTTCTCTCCTCGGACCCATAGAAGTCACATAGTATATTGTCTTTGATTCTGGAGATATTTGATCGATAAATACAGGAACTGTAGTCTCACCAATCAAAGAAAAGGCACTTTCTCCAGTCCTTTTCCTATAGACTCTATAAGCTTTAATCCATTTCTCGGGATTTTCATTCCATAGCAAATATACACCCTTTTCTTTAAGAGGAATAAAAGCTAATCCCTTAGGTTTAGAGGGAATAAATTCTGCGGGATCGATGACTAACTCTACAGATATGTTACTCTCATTTCTCACCTTTGTGCCTAAATGGGAGCTAATAACATAATACACAACTTTATCTACACTAATATCGTCAACAAAGAAGTTATCCTTTAAAGGTTCCCTATTAATGGGCTCGATTGAGTATTTACCACTTTGATAGCTTTTATAGACATTATAGAAGGCTCCTTCTATTTTGTCCCACTTTATTTCCATAAAATCTTCTAAAACCCTATAATTTACCCCAACAGGAGTTGGAGGAGGTGACTTTGTTAGAACCTCGATAACAACTGAATCATCACTATGGACACCCTTTAAACTGATGCATCTAATCTTATAATAGTATTTAGAATTTAACGAAAAGTCTTTATCAATATATGAGGAAGCCTTTACATCGACAAAGGCTACCTCTTTAAAATCTTTATCAGTACCTTCTGACCTCAATAGTTGACAACCTTTTAGATTGGCTCTATCAGTAATAAAATCCTTCCAAAGGATTACTATTTCTCCACCTCTATGTATAGCTTCTATATTTGAAACGCCTTTAGGCTTTTGATGCACCTTGAGAGTTGGTTCCCCCCTCTTGCCACAGCCAGTAGCTAAAAGCATGATAAAGAATATATAAATCAATAAATTTCTGATTTTTAACGGCATAATGGCAAGTCTGGTTCTAAAAAATCTTAAAAATATTCGATAAAACGATGCTTCTTTTACGACAAGACTACTGGCCTATCTCTCTTTGAGTCTACTATACAGAAGAAACCAAAGGGCTCATCATAGGGATTAACTAACTGATGAATAGTATCAGGGGAGATATAAACAGTATCTAAATAACCTATTCTAAATTTTCTTTTATTAATAACTATCTGTCCTTTACCCCTAATACAGACAATAACATGTTCATGCCTATGCCTTTCAAGGCTACTATAGCCCTTAGGAGATATCTCAAAATATCTAAGACTAAACTTTGTAGATTCACCGCGATTACCTATCAAAACCATTCTGACTACCGAAGACCAACTTTCTCGATCACCTTCTTTATACTTTTCAGTTTTCACAGAAGACCACCTAAAACCTTCTTTGAATCTAAGTATTCTGCTATTATTAGGCGATCCCTTTTTTTGGATGGTGCCATTCCATTCACATAGAGATTTTTCTAACTTAGTCTTTGCTGTAGAAGACATTTTAAGTACCCATTTCCCAACTATCGAGATACTCTCTTTGCTCAGCGGTGAGGGTATCTATCTTTATCCCCATCACTTTCAGTTTGAGTCTTGCAATCTCGTTATCGATATCATCAGGAACCTTATAGACTGTATTACGAAGTTTCTTATCACCCTTTACTAAATACTCAACTGAGAGAGCTTGATTAGCAAAACTCATATCCATAACTGCAGAGGGATGTCCTTCTGCAGCTGCCAGATTAACAAGTCTACCTTCTGCAAGGAGATAAATCCTTTTTCCGTTAGAAAGAGTATATTCTTCAACAAAATCTCTTATTGCTCTTTTAGAGACAGAGAGCTTTTGGAGAGCCTTTAGGTCTATTTCTACATTGAAATGCCCTGTGTTACAAACTATAGCTCCATCTTTCATAGAATTGAAGCATCTTTCAGAGATAACATTAATATTACCTGTAGCTGTTACAAAAATATCTCCAATTTTTGATGCTTCAACTATCGGCATGACTTCATAACCATCCATCGTTGCCTCTAAAGCTTTAAGTGGTGATGTCTCAGTCACTATTACCCTGGCACCTAATCCCTTAGCTCTTGCCGCTACCCCTCTACCGCACCAACCATAACCGCTAACTACAAAAACAGAACCAGCTATTAGCCTATTTGTAGCCCTCATGATGCCATCTATGGTGCTCTGACCTGTCCCATATCGGTTGTCAAAAAGATATTTGGTATAAGCATCGTTGACAGCTATGATGGGATATCTCAGTTCTCCCTTTTCAGCCATTGCCCTTAATCTAATTACCCCTGTTGTGGTCTCTTCCGTTCCACCTTTGACATTATCGAGTAAATCCTTTCTTTCTTTGTGGAGAGTTGAGACGAGATCTGCTCCATCATCGAGAGTTATATGGGGTCTAATTTCTAAAGCATCGGCTATATGTCTATAATAGGTATCTTTATCTTCCCCTTTGATTGCAAAAGTTGGAACCCCTATATCCTTGACAATGGAAGCCGCGACATCATCTTGAGTGCTCAAAGGATTTGAGGCACATAAGTGAATTTCAGCTCCACCAGCCTTCAAAGTCTTCATAAGGTTTGCAGTCTCAGTTGTGACATGCAAACAAGCAGCAATTCTAACTCCCTTTAGGGGTTTAGTCTTTTCGAATTCCGCAGTTATAATGTTCAATACAGGCATTTGCATACCTGCCCACTCTATTTTAAGTTTGCCTCTCTCTGAAAGGTTAACATCCCTTACATCGTATTTTGCCATATTACCTCCTCAAATCCTATAGACCTGCCTCACTCTTTAAAAAATCTGCCATATCTGTTTTTTCCCATGTAAAATCCTCATCGCTTCTTCCAAAATGGCCGTAAGCAGCCGTCTTCTTATAGATAGGTCTCCTTAGATTGAGAAATTCGATGATTCCCTTTGGGGTAAGATCATAGTTCTTCCTAACAATTTCTATTATCTTTCTGTCAGGTATTTTCCCAGTTCCATAGGTATCTATAAAGAGGGAGACTGGCTCTGCCACACCAATGGCATAAGCTATTTGAACTTCTACTCTATCAGCTATTCCAGCCGCAACGATATTTTTAGCTATATAACGAGCCATATAAGAACCAGATCTATCGACTTTAGTAGGATCCTTCCCAGAAAAACACCCTCCTCCATGCCTTCCAATACCGCCATAGGTATCTACAATTATCTTTCGTCCCGTCAAACCTGTGTCACCCATTGGACCGCCTATAACAAATCTCCCAGTGGGATTTATGTGATAAATTACATTCTCTTCATCAAGAAGTTCAGGCGGGATAACTGGCTTTATTACCTTCTCTATTATATCTTCTCTCATCTCTCGTAAGGTTATATCGGGGCTATGTTGAGAGGAGACGACGATAGTAGATACCTTGAAAGGTTTAAAATCTTTGTAATGGACCGTTACTTGAGTTTTGCCATCAGGCCTGATATAACCGAGTATATCCTTTTTGCGAACTTCTGTAAGTCTCATAGCAAGTTTATGGGCAAGCATAATAGGCGTGGGCATTAATTCGGGAGTTTCATTGCAGGCATAACCAAACATCAAACCTTGATCTCCTGCACCACCAATATCTACACCCAATGCAATATCAGATGATTGCTCATGTATTGAGGTGATTACGGCACAGGTCTCATAATCGAAGCCGTATTTAGCTCTCGTATAGCCAATATCTCTAATGGTATCTCTTATGATAGTAGGAATATCAACATAACAGGATGTTGTTATTTCCCCTGCTACAAAGGCAAGCCCTGTAGTAACAAGGGTCTCACAGGCGACTCTGGAATAAGGATCTTTACTGATTATTGCATCGAGAATGGCATCAGATATCTGATCTGCAATCTTATCGGGGTGCCCCTCTGTGACAGATTCTGATGTAAAAAAGAAATCTTTATCTGACATTTTAACCTCCTTTAATTTACCATCTTTAGTAATTCTTCAGCTATTTGGACTGCATTAAGAGCAGCACCCTTTCTAAGGTTATCAGAAACGACCCACATGTTGATGCCATTTTCGATGGATTCATCAATCCTTATTCTGCCCACATAGACATCATCTTTCCCTGCAGCAGTAATAGGCAGTGGATATATATTGTTTTCTACCGAATCTAAGAGTTTGATGCCTGGAGCCTTAGAGAGAATCTCTCTAACCTCCTCAGGGGTTATCTTTTTTTCTGTTTCGATGTTTATTGACTCTGAATGTCCTCTAAAGACAGGCACCCTAACAGTCGTAGCAGTAACCCTTATTGAATAGTCGCCCATTATTTTCCTCGTTTCATTTACCATCTTCATCTCTTCCTTTGTATATCCATTTTCGAGAAACTTATCTATGTGGGGAAGAACATTAAAAGCAATTTGATGGGGGTAAACATTGCATTTTATCTCCCTAAAGTTCAATAAATCGGCCGTCTGTTGTAAAAGTTCATCCATAGCTTTCTTACCTGTCCCAGAGACGGACTGAAAGGTTGTCACAACAACCCTCTTAACTTTCACAACATCGTGTATTGGCTTCAATACCACCACCATCTGTATGGTGGAACAATTAGGATTAGCTATGATCCCCTTATGCCAGCTTAAATCATGGGCATTTACCTCCGGAACGACGAGTGGCACATCAGGATCCATTCTCCATTGACTGGAGTTATCGATCACCACACAGCCAGATTTTGCAGCTATGGGCGCCCAAATTCTTGACCGCTCAGCTCCTGCCGAAAAGAGAGCTATATCTATTCCTTCAAAGGAATCTTCCTTTAAAGTCTCCACCTTTATATCTGACTCCTGAAATTTTAAGGTTTTACCCTCCGATTTTTCAGAAGCAAAAAATCTGATTTTCTCAACGGGAAAATTTCTCTGTTCTAATACTTCTATCATTTCATTGCCAACTGCGCCCGTAGCCCCTACAACGGCAACTACATACTTATCTTTCTTCTTTAACATGGCATTCTCTCCTTTTCTACCCCATCTATTTTTTAGTTAAATATTTTACAACTAAATCTCCTACCTCCGTAGTAGTATATCCCATCTCTCCAGCAGCAAGGCTTTTGAGATGTTTAGCTGTAACCTCCATTACGGCAGACTCAATGGCTTTACTTGCTTTGTCTTCTCCTAAATACTCAAGCATCATTGCTCCAGCACAAATTGCTGCAAGAGGGTTTATTAAATTTTTACCAGCATACTTTGGTGCAGAACCCCCAATTGGTTCAAACATGGAGACACCAGAAGGATTAATATTGCCCCCTGCAGCAATCCCCATCCCTCCTTGTAAAATGGCTCCCAGATCTGTAATGATATCTCCAAACATGTTATCAGTAACTATCACATCAAACCATTCAGGATTCTTAATGAACCACATAGTAACGGCATCTACATGAGCATAATCAACTTCTATATTCGGATACTCTTTAGAAACCTCATAAAAGACTCTCTCCCATAGATCGAAGGCAAAGGTTAAAACATTTGTTTTACCCACAAGAGTAAGTTTATTCTTTTTATTTCTTTTCTTACAATACTCAAAGGCATATCTAATACAACGTTCTACACCTTTTCGTGTGTTTATAGATTCTTGGATTGCTACCTCATCAGGGGTTCCTTTTTTAAGAAATCCACCCGCGCCAGCATACAATCCTTCGGTGTTTTCTCTGATAACAACAAAATCGATATCTTCTGGTGATTTATCCTTTAAGGGACAGTCTACTCCTGGATAAAGCTTAACGGGCCTTAAATTAATATATTGATCAAGCTCAAATCTTAATCTTAAAAGTATACCCTTTTCTAAAATGCCAGGTTTTACTTTTGGATGCCCAATTGCACCAAGATAGATTGCATCGTAGGTCTTAAGTTTTTCTATGTCATTATCAGAAAGGGTTTGTCCCGTTTTAAGATATCTATCTCCGCCATAGTCAAAGTATTCTAAATTTAAATTGAATTCAAAGAGCGAAGACGCTACAGTCAATACCTTTACACCTTCTCTTATTACTTCTGGACCTGTGCCATCTCCAGGTATAACAGCTATATTATAATTCTCCTTCATTTTCCCTACTTCTTTAACCTCCTCTTAGTCCACTCAATTAATCCACCAACAGATATTAACTCTTGCATAAATGGAGGAATGGGTTTAACAAAATATTCCTCCCCCTTAGTTATATTCTTAATGATTCCTTTATCAGCATCTATCTCCAAGATATCTCCCTCATCTATTTTATCAGGAGCATCAGAAGATTCAAAGATTGGCAAACCAATATTAAAGGAGTTTCTATAAAAAATCCTTGCAAAGCTTTTTGCTATCACAGCCTGGATACCCGCAGCTTTAATTGCTATGGGGGCATGTTCCCTCGATGATCCACATCCAAAATTTTTCCCAGCCACAATTAAATCCCCTACCTTAACTTTCTTAGGGAATTCCTTATCGGCGTCTTCCATAACGTGCATAGCCAGTTCCTGTGGGTCTGATGTATTTAAGTAGCGAGCAGGTATTATAGCATCGGTATCGATATTATC
>JAOAEO010000083.1 GCA_026416735.1 Thermodesulfovibrionales bacterium | reverse complement strand
GATCTCATTAGCCAATTCATGATCGATTGCGATAATCGTTTCATCGATCTGTATCACAACCGATGGTTTACGCTGGAGTAATTTTATAATTGCCCCTGGCATAATACCGATTGAGCTTAATCGGCTAAGTCTCATGGCATCTGAGGGTTTTATGAAAACGACCTTAGCAGGAATGCCTGTCTCAAAATCTGTCAGCTTAACAACTAAAGGATGGATTTCAACTGTATACTTTTTACAACACTCCCCTTGTGGGAGAGGTTTACCGTGTGGACAAGTGGGAGGATGACCGAGGAAGGTACAGACACTATCAGTAAGTTCTTCACTAAGAACATGTTCCATCTTACAGGCATCCTCATGAATAACATCCTTAGAAAGGTCAAAAACATCTGTAAAAAGCCTTTCTGCAAGCCTATGTCTCCTAATCAAAGCTTTAGCCAGTTCATAGCCCTTTGGTGTCAAAATAATCTGGTCTTTTTCGACCTTTGCATAATCACTTTTTATGAGACTATCTATTAATAAGTCGACATTAGGATCATCTGAACTATGTATGAACCTTTTTAAATCATTAAATCCTTCTTCATTTAGCACCCATAAAAGTTCAAGAGCCTCTTCAATCCTCTCTTTTTCCAAGGCAACCTCCACTTGCAACCATGAAAAGATATCAAAAATATTATTCTTTCCCTATTAATCGAATAAACTTAAATGTGAAACCTTGCAGAAGCTTCTTCTATGAATTGGACAGCATCCATATAAATTCAAATTCTTGATATGCTCTTGTGTAGCATAACCTTTGTTCTTATTAAATCCATACCAAGGATATAGCCTATGGTATTCATCCATAATCCTGTCTCTTGTAACCTTAGCTATTATTGAAGCAGCTGCTATTGAGGCACTCTTTTGATCGCCCTTTTCTATCATCATTTGTTCTACTTTTAACGAGGGCAATCTCAATCCATCTATGAGAATAATATCTACCTCTGTTTTTAGATCATTAATGGCTAGGTTCATAGCCAACTTTGTAGCATTTAGAATGTTTATTTTATCGATCTTTTCAGAGTCAACGATGCCAACTCCGACCGATAATGAACCTTCAATAATCAAATCATATAGTCTTTCTCTCTCCTTCGATGAAAGCTTTTTTGAATCATTGACACCTTCTATCTCCTTATTTAAGGAGAGTACCACTGCAGCGGCAACTACCGGTCCTGCAAGGGGCCCTCTGCCAGCTTCATCAGCTCCAGCCAATATTTTATAGCCTCTTGCCCTTACTATTGCACGATCAAACTCGTATAAAGACATTTTTAAGAACTTTGTGCTATAGTAGCTGCTTTCCCTATTTCTCTTGTCTTCTCTTTAACTTTAGCTTCTTTGCCTTTTTTAGTCCTAAGGTAATAGAGTTTTGCTCTTCTCACATCTCCTCTTTTAACAATTTCTATCTTATCTATAGATGGAGAATGGAGTGGGAATATCCTTTCTACACCGATTCCAAAAGATATCTTCCTCACAGTAAAAGTTTCTTTAAGACCGCTGCCCCTCCGTGCTATCACTACGCCCTCAAAGGGTTGAAGTCTCTCCTTGTCTCCTTCTACTACCTTCACATGAACTCTTACGCTATCGCCTGGCTTGAAATCAGGGATTTCTTTTTTAAATCCCTCCTCTATAACCTTTATGAAATCCATATTTTTCCTCCTCGACAAAGGTATAAATATTTTAACAGTTTTAAAATTAAGAATTTGTAAAGAAATTTATTATACTTTACTATCAGTATTCTTAAGTTGCCGTAAAAATTCGAGATCTTCAGGACTTAATTCTTTTTCCCTTATTAAATCTGATCTTCTAATAAAAGTCCTCCTCAAAGCCTCTTGGCGTCTCCATCTCTTGATCTGCTGATGGTTACCTGAAATTAGCACGTCGGGAACTTTTAAACCTTTAAATTCAGCTGGCCTTGTATAGTGGGGATATTCCAATAAGCCAGTTGTAAAAGATTCTTCCAGGCAAGACATATCATCACCTAAAACCCCTGGCACAAGGCGTGTGATAGAGTCGATGATAACTAAAGCGGGAAGTTCTCCACCAGTTAAGACATAGTCTCCTATAGATATCTCCTCTTCTACAATTAGTTCTCTAACCCTTTCATCAACTCCTTCATATCTTCCACATATTAATAATAATCTTTTATTCAGCATCAATAAATTTTTAGCTGTCTCTTGAGTATAAAGCTTGCCTACCGGAGACAAAAGGATTGTTACCCTTTCAACACCATCTGCCTTTATCGATTCGACGGCATTATAAATTGGCTCAATTTTAAAAACCATACCTGGGCCGCCACCATAGGGATAATCATCTACAGTCTTATGTTTATCTACCGCATAATCTCTTAAATTATGTATCTTTACATCTAAGAGCCCCTTATGTATAGCCTTTTTGAGAATTCCCTCATTCAAATAGGCAGAAAAGAAATTTGGAAAAATTGTGATGACATCAAAAGAAGCCTTCATATAACTGCTGATTATTAAAGTTTAAAAAAATTAAAGCAGAATTAACGAAGGAAAGGAACAATTAAAGACAAAAAAGAAATTCTTTCCCCACTCCCTAAATTGGACTTAACCTTTATGTAACTATGTTTATGATTCTATAAAATAAAAGGGCGCCCATCGGGCACCCTCGTTAAGTCTTGTTATTCTAAAATCTCAAGGACACAACGTTTGCCAACTTTAGTGCCAGCAGCACCCAATATTGTTCTCATTGCTCTCGCAGTTTTTCCTTGCTTTCCTATAACCTTCCCAAGATCACTTTGAGCAACTCTCAATTCATAAACAGTGGTCTTTTCCCCATCGATCTCAGATACACGAACCTCTTCAGGCTTATCAACGAGTGATTTTGCCATAGCTTCAATCAATGCTTTCATTTTTCAACCTCCACAGGATTTTTAGTTTGAGCCCAAAATCGAATATTTGGTAGCTCATTTCTTTTAAGCTTTTGATTTGACTATTTCTAAGAGCTTTCTAACTCTTTCAGTTGGTTGTGCTCCCTTGCTTATCCAATATTCTGCGCGATCTAACTTAATTTTTATTTCAGATGGTTCTCTCTTAGGATCGTAAGTGCCGATCATCTCTATAAAAGGACCATCCCTTCTCGCCTTTGAGTCAGCAACTATAATTCTATAAAATGGTTTCTTCGATGCTCCCATTCTAGTTAATCTAATTTTAACCAAGAAGCCACCTCCTCATCCTTAAAACAAAATAAATTTTAATACATTTAAGTTAAATAATTCAATTAGCCGAATTGTATCGGTAAAAATCTTAATGAAATGAATCGTTGCCTCATATTTAAAGATCTGAAGGAAATATAGTAACCTCTATGGGATAAAAGCTCCATCTAAGTTGGCAGATTGAAGGGGTTAAAGATGACAGAAAAGAAGATAATAACAAAAAGTTCTATGCGTTATCAGAGTTCAAAAATAGTCAAAAAGGGATAATTCTTGATGAGTTTATAGCACTCACTGGTTATAACTAGGCTTATGCCTCTTCTACTTAGCAGACTTTATGAAGATATTAAAAAGGAAAAAGAAGCAAAAATAGTAGACCAAAGATAGAGGCAAAGAAGCTAAAGTCAATAGGGTAGTTATGTAGAGTCTCTGTGTAGTGGGTATATGCACAGGATGGACAGAGATAGACGCTGTAAAAACAATGCACTGAAGTGTTTTTAAAGCAATAGATTATATGGCGAATCGATTACCATTTCAGTTACATAGACTTCATTCAGACGATTGAAAGAACTTTATAGTTATTTAATTTTATACATAAACTACTTTCATCATAACCAATTAACCCAAGTAGAGCTTTATAGATAGATTGTGAAACTTCAGAATAAAGTTATAAAATTAATGATAATAAAGAGAAAATAAGAAAGACAATGAAAATAAATAATCATAGAGAGGGTTAGCATGTTAAGCTTTTGTTTAATTTTATATAAAGCAAGAATTTATTCCTTTAGATTTTTATATGAGGTAATAGACACCCCTGTCTAATTAGAGAGCCTTTTAAACTAACATCTGTTTTGATATCTATAAAAAAATTTAATAAAAAACCAATTCATAAAACCTCTTTTTAAGCTTGACTTTTCACAAATAATCTCATTTATAATAAACTGAGTTTTAGTATTTTATCATTAAATACTGTTTTAAATATATTTAAAAGCTCACCTTTAAAATTGAAAGAGAGGGAGATTTGTATGTCTACAGAAACCGTGAAATTTGAGCCGGAATATGCACAGCCCCTTTTACAAGAGATCATGGATAGGTCAGGTCAAAATCTCTTAGCTTGCTATCAATGCAGAAGATGTGCAGCGGGCTGTCCTGTTAGCGATGAGGCAGGTGTAACTCCTGATAGACTAATACGGATGATCGTATTTGGACAGAAAGAGGAAGCCTTAAAGAATTTTCTTGTTTGGCGGTGTGTTGCCTGTTACACCTGTGGAGAAAGATGCCCAAATAACATTCAGACAGCAAGAATTACTGAGACCTTAAAACAGATATCAAAGAAAGCAAATCTCGAGCCTTTGGTTCCTAAAGTTGCTGCTTTTCATGATTCCTTTTTAAAGTCAGCTACAAACAATGGAAGGCTCAGCGAGATGGAATTTATGATACTTTTACTCAAAAAGATTAAAAATGCTGGTGGTTGGTCTGCAGTAATTGCTGAGATGAAGAGTCAATCTAAATTAGGAAAGGCTCTCTATAAGAAGAAAAGGATACATTTCGGTTCAGAAAAAGTAAAAAATTTATCAGAAATAAAAAAGCTTGTTAAGAAAGCTGAAGCTTTTTCATAGTTTGGCTAAGTATAACTTAATAAAAAAAATTAATTGCTTTTGCTTTAGAAAAACTCTCAATCTACTAAAAATTTTAACGAGGTAACATATCATGAAAATAGCATATTATCCAGGGTGTTCATTGCATGCCTCATCGGCTTTTTATGATCATCAGACTAAGATTGTAACGAAAAAATTAGGAATAGAGCTTGTTGAACTTGATGATTGGAATTGCTGCGGTGCAACATCAGCCTGCAAAACAGATACCTTTTTATCTATTGCTTTACCTGCTCGTAATTTAGGTATAGCCGATGCCAGTGGGTTGGATGAACTTGTAATCCCATGTTCTTCTTGTTATAGCCGTTCTTTAGTGGCTCAAAGTGTTTTAGCAGATAATCAAGAATTAAAAGATATGATAAATAGTGAATTATCCAAAAAAGTTTCAGGAAGAGTCAAAATATTAAGCATAGTCGAGCTTCTTCTTAAGAAGGTTAATTTGCCACAATTTGATGAGCAAGTAAAGTATAAACTTGAGGGATTTAAGCCAGCCTGTTATTATGGTTGTCTGTTAACCCGTTTCCCATATGATATCAAGGTTTCTGATAATGTAGAAAACCCTCAAGGACTCGATATTATATGCAAAAGAGTTGGTGCACATCCTGTGGACTGGAATTACAAAACCGACTGTTGTGGTGCCTCTGCGACAGTTAATGATACAGAGGTAGCCTTAAAATTGATGTCTAAGATTATGAAAGATGCAATTGCTCGTGGAGCTAATTGTTTCGTTACTACTTGTCCAATGTGCCAATTAAATTTAGATGCCTATCAGGATATGGTTAGAGAAAAATATAATATTTCACAAAGAATGCCAGTCTATTTTATAACAGAGTTGGTGGGACTTTCACTTGGTCTAAGTGAAAGGGATTTACAAATTGATAGACATTTAATTGATGCAACAGGATTATTAAAGGAGATAAAACAAGTATGAGTAACAAAGTTGATAATATAAGTGGTTCTGTATTAATTGTAGGTGGTGGCATAGGTGGTATGCAAGCCGCCTTAGACCTTGCCGATGGTGGTTTTAAAGTGCACATGGTTCAGAGGGACTCATCCATAGGTGGAATCATGGTGATGCTCGATAAAACCTTCCCTACAGGAGATTGTTCAATGTGTATGATCTCTCCTAAGATGGTAGAAGTAGGTCGACATCTCAATATAGAAATCCATTCTCTCTCTGAAGTTGTCTCTGTAAAGGGGAATCCTGGTGATTTTAAAGTGGTAGTGCGGCACCATCCGAGATATGTTGATCCAGACAAATGTACTGGCTGTGGGGAGTGCGAAGCAAAATGCCCAAAGAAAGTTCCCAGTGAGTTTGAACAGCAATTAGGTCCTCGTAAGGCAATTTATTCTCTTTTCCCTCAAGCAGTACCAAATACAAGAGTAATAGATGCAAAAAATTGTATCTATCTTACAAAAGGAAAGTGCAGAAATTGTGAGAAAGTCTGTAAAGCTAAAGCTATAAATTACGAAGATAAAGGCAGTGAGGTTGAATTAAGGGTTGGCGCGATAATACTTTGTCCTGGGCTTGACCGTTATGATGCTACTGTTAGAGGTGAGCTTGGCTTGGGTAGGTGGAAGAATGTTCTATCTTCTATTCAATTTGAAAGAGTTCTATCAGCTTCTGGTCCTTTCAAAGGAGAAATAAAAAGACCATCTGATGGTAAACATCCAAAAAAGGTAGCTTGGATACAATGTGTTGGTTCTCGTGATCCAAACAATGCTAACCCATGGTGTTCTTCAGTATGTTGTATGTATGCTACAAAGCAGGCAATTATAGCAAAAGAACATGATGCCCACATCGAACCGACAATCTTTTTCATGGAGATGAGGGCCTATGGCAAAGATTTTGATAAGTATGTCGAGAGAGCAAAAAATGAATATAATGTGCGTTATCTTAGAGCTATGGTATCAGCCATTCGTGAAGACCCTGAAACAGGAGATCTAATCTTAAGATATGCCCTTGAAGATGGCACTTTAATTGATGAGGTCTTTGAGCTTGTTGTCTTGTCGATTGGTTTAGAACCTTATAAGGATGCAGCAGAGTTTGCTAAGATTTTCAAGATAGCTCCAAATCAATATAACTTTGCTAAGACATCAACAACACATCCCATTCAAACCTCTCAGGAAGGCATATAT
>JAOAEO010000082.1 GCA_026416735.1 Thermodesulfovibrionales bacterium | reverse complement strand
ATTGTATACACAGCAATAATGACAGGTTTAATATTTTTATTGATAAAGATGTTTGTCAATATTAGGGTAGCAGAGGAAGAAGAGATTATAGGTCTTGACTCATCTGCACACAGTGAAAAAGCTTATAACCTGTAGTGGAGGGTGAAACAATGAAGAAGATTGAAGCAATAATTAAGCCTTATAAATTGGAGGAAGTGAAAGAAGCTCTTGTTCTTGCAGGAATTCAAGGGATGACGATCTTAGAGGTGAAAGGCTTTGGTAGGCAAAAGGGCCATAAAGAGATATATAGAGGAACTGAACTTGAGGTTTTATTTATACCAAAGATAAAAATTGAAGTAGTAGTGCCAGATAACCTTGTGGATAAAGTTGTTGAGATAATTCGGCAGAAATCAAACACTGGTAACATTGGTGATGGAAAGATATTTATAATACCAGTGGATAATGCAGTTAGAATCAGAACTAACGAAAGAGGTGATCAAGCAATATAAGTTCTTAAAATATAATCTTAACGGCAGACATAATGTGTCTGCCGATTTTATCATGAAAACCCTTTTCCCTAAGCTCATAGATTTTTTGTAAAGCGCTTTTAATAATTCCAAGTCTTTCAGCTTTGAGCAAAACCCTAATAGTTCCACTAACTGATAATCCCAAGTCTTCAGCCACTTTAAGAGCTTTTAAATCATCAATCAAAACATTTTGATTCGTTTCATAAGCAAGAGCTATAACCTCTCTCTGATTCTCCTTTTCCTAAATTCAGGTCTTGCCTTAGTAAATTTATTAGTTTACTGTCAACTTTTTGTAGTGTATAACCTAACTTTGACAGTTAAAATTTAAAAATCCTTTATTTTCAATATATTAAGACGCACCTTCCCCATCTACTGCACTACTTCCTTCTCTTTTAGTACTACTTGCGGGATTTTTACTCCTAATGCCCTCAATATCTTATTCGTCTCTCCACTTATTTCTGTCCTCGCATATACCTTTGCTCTGTCTGTCTCTATCTCCACTACTCTTACTCTATCAAGCTCCTTTAATGCTTCCTCTGCCTCTATAAAAATCCTTCCCTCTGTAAGGTCCTCGGCGGTATAATTTAAATTGTGTCTGGATAATGACTACTCTTAGATTTTATTTAAAAGAATTAAGATGACAAGATATTAAAAAGCATAATATACCAAAAAATTAAAAATTGAGACTGTTCAATAATAGAAGGGATTTAACCTATAGGTTTTTTAAGGAGGAGTTTTGACAGGCTTCAACAATAAATTTTTAGCTCAATCTTATCCATTAACTCTAAGTTTACTCCCTTTAGCACTGAAAAATTCAACTCTATCCCCAAAATACAAAATATTATCCTGTATTTTAAATATATTAACTCTTGCCCCTTATAGACCAAGCAGGCAAAGGCTTTTTCTTAGCTTTAAGTTCTTAAAATAACCTTCCTTACATAGGTAGAAAGACTCATAAATAAAAAAGCTGCTTACCCTACTTATCCCCTTAAACCTCCTCTCATACAGCTCATGCACCTTCTTCGATATACTATCACTGTTTTCTTTTTATAAGTCTCTTTAAAGGTCTTCTTCTTAAGAATTGCCTTTACTGTGTTCTGAATATCTACCTCTTCTTTAAAAGTAAAAAGTAAGTCCCTAATCACTTCTACCATAGCATATATTCTTAAAAAGGCATCTTTCACCCTTCTGTTTGTAAGGTTCACAAAGAGATTTAACTCTTCTCTTTTATGTTCTCTTTCCCGATAACTAATCTCAAATCCCTAAGGGTACAAAAGTCTACTACTTTTTCTATCTCTGGGATTCTCTGCAATATAGGGAGTAAATATGTTTACTACGGACTCAGTAAGCTTAATATGATAGCTCCTATCCCCTTTATTTCCTTCTGTGACCTTTACAGAAACAGAATAAAAAGCGGTGTAAGCTACCTTTTACCTAAAAGCTAAACTCCTTAGACTTATATCCCCATTGAATATCCCTATCAGGAGGGAAAACTTCTATATGGGAGGAGTTAGAGGAAGCATAACCGAGATAGATAAGAAGGAGAGCTTTAAACCTTGTCTGTAAATACTGTGTACTTAGGCTCACAAAGTTTGTAGATGAAAGAAAAATCGGTGTTATCAAAGAGAATTTTAAGGGTAGAGCATACTTAAAATATAAGATAAGAAGTTTGAATGATTTTTCTCATACAATTACCTCCCATGTAAATGGATTAAGATATTAGAGAAGGTAGGAAGAAGATTTTATAAGATATTGAATAAGTAGGGATAAAGATAAAGAGATAAAGCTTATAAATGCTTGATTATCAAACATCTGTGAGTTATTGAACAGGCTCTTTATAAAAAAGATTTACTCCAAATAGCTGTTTAATCACTAAAATAGCACAAATAGTTCTTCAAAGTAACATATTTATTAATTTAGATGCCCTGTTTTATTTTTTAAATTGAATCATCTTCAAGAACTCGTCATAATCGATAATTTTAATGTTTAGAGATTTTGCCTTTTCCAACTTACTGCCAGGTTGTTCTCCTAAAAGCAAGAAATCAGTTTTATTGCTAATAGAAGAAGAAACATGACCACCAAGAGAGAATATCTTCTCTTGGAGCTCCTTTCTTGGAATGGGAAAAGTTCCTGTTATTACAAAGGTTAAACCAATAAAGGGTTTTTTTTCATAATGATAGCCTTTGAAGTCAGGATTAGTCACCCTAACCCCATATTTTTTGAGCATTTCGAGGGTGCGTAAGTTTTTAGGATTATTAAAAAAACTTGAGATCGCATCAGAAGTTTTTTCTCCTAACTGTTTGATGTTTAGTAGTTTTTCTTTCTGAATATTGTATAGATCTTCTAATCTCTCGAAGTTTTGAGCCAACAGGTGTGCAGCATATTCTCCTACATGGGGAATGCCGAGAGCGTAAAGCAATTTAGCCAATTTTGCATTTTTGCTGTCTTCTATAGCACTAATTAAGTTTTGAGCTGATTTTTCGGCAAAACGTGGCAATTTAATAAGATCATTTTTGGTTAATTTATAAATATCTTCGAAGTGCCTGATTAATCCTTGGGAATACAAGAGATTAACATTCTTTTCTCCTAATCCCTCAATATTCATTGCAGACCTTGAGGCAAAGTGGATTAGTCTTTCTTGAACCTGGGCTGGGCAATCTAAAGATATACATCTAAGAGCAACTTCTCCTTCTTCAGCTATAACTAATGAATTACAAACTGGACACCTATTAGGTCTTTTAGGCAGAATTTCTGAACCAGTTCTTCTCTCTTTTACAGCCATTATCACATGAGGAATTACATCTCCTGCTCGCTCAACAACGACATAGTCTCCAATTCTAATGTCCTTCCTTTCTACTTCATCCCAATTGTGTAATGTAGAGCGGGAGACGGTAACCCCTCCAATTCTTACAGGTTCTAAGACTGCATAAGGGGTTATTACGCCGGTTCTTCCCACACTACCCTTAATATCTAAGATCTTAGTGATAGCTTGATGAGCTGGGAATTTGTATGCAATTGCCCACCTGGGCTCTCTCGTTTTAACTCCTAAGGATTTTTGCATTCGAAAATCATTAACCTTCACTACTACACCGTCTGTCTCAAAGGGAAAGGTATTTCTTTTTCCATAAATCTCTTCAATTGCTTTGATAACTTTATCTATTCCCTTTTCTACCTTAACTATTATAGGAATAGGGAATCTTGCTACTTTCAGCCAATTGATAAACTCCCACTGGCTTGTGAAACTAATACCTTCGACTTTTCCTATGCCATAACAAGAAAGGTGTAATTTTCTCTTTTGAGTAACTAATGGGTCTAGTTGTCTAACTGATCCTGAGGCAGCATTACGAGGATTTGCAAAGAGTTGTTCACCCTCCCTTTCTCTCTGTTTATTTAATTCTTCGAAATCCTTTATGTGCATGTATATCTCACCACGAATATCTATATATTTAGGAACTAAATTAGGACCTTCTATTCTAAGAGGAACTGATTTTATAGTTTTGATGTTTTGGGTGACATCTTCCCCTGTATAACCATCTCCTCTTGTTGATGCCTTCTTTAATAAACCATCAACATAAGTAAGCTCAATGGCTAGCCCATCATATTTTGGCTCAACAGTATATTCTATATCTCCTTCTGTTGTAAGTAATCTTTTAATTCTTCTATCGAATTCTAATAGATCGTTATAGGAGAAAGCATTATCTAAAGAAAGCATGGGTTCAACATGGATAACCTTCTCAAACTTGTCTAAAGGGGGAGCACCTACTCTTTGAGTAGGAGAGTCTGGTAGTATATAGTTGTATTTGGACTCCAGTTCTTTAAGCCTTCGATAGAGACGATCATATTCTTCATCTGAGATGATAGGGGAATCGAGAACATAATAACGATAACAGTGAAAGTTAAGCTCTTTCACTAATCTTTCAATCTCACGAGCTACTTCGGGGGGGATCATACAGTCTTCACTTCAAAATTTTAAGAGGGATTCTAAAGCCAATTTAGCAGCGGCCATCTTATTCTTCAGTCTATCATCAGTGAATAGACCTTGAATAGCCTTTGTTTGCCCTTCCTTAGAAATTCCAATATATACTAAACCTAATGCTTTACCCTCCATAACGGTAGGTCCAAGATTACCAGTTATTGAAAGACCATAATCTGAATAAAAAAGCTTTCTAACTCTTTGAGCCATTTCAATAGCAGTTTCGCTGCTAATAACGCCTTTAACTTTGATAGTTTCTGATGAAACTCCTAAAATATCTATCTTGGTTTCAGTCCAATAAGTAATTATTCCTCCTTTGAAAAACTGACTTGCGCCAGGTAAATCTGTTAACAAACTACAGATTAATCCCCCTGTACAAGATTCGGCTATTGATAGAGTGTAATTGAAACTTATAAAAAAATCGTGTGCTAATTTTATCAGTCCTTTTAAATCATCTTGCATAAAAAGTCAAAAGATAGCTACCTTTCTACTGTGGAACAGAAGTTTTAGAAGAATATAACAAACCCGGGGATTAAATCCTTCGTTAAAAAGAACCCTTATCCCCGGGTCTTTTAGAATTTATTGGAATTCAAAAAGTACCATCATGTAATATCTTCAATCATTTTTCCTCTTACTATCTTACCCACTTCTCTGTTATATTTCCATCCTTATCAAATTTACAGGCGTACACATAAGGGTCATGATAGAAGGTAAACCAAGCATTCTCTTCAATGCCTTTTTTTTCATATTTTTCGCGAAGAGCTATAACCTCTAAGGGATAGTTATCATAAGCCATTACCCATAAAGGGTTGAAATGTGCATGGGTGGGTAAGACATCAGCTAAATGTAGAGCCTTTTGCCCTTTTGATTCAATTTCAATTATTTGGTGACCGCTATTATGTCCACCAGTATGTATTACTTTGATACCATCTGTAATAGTCATAGTCCCTTCAACTAAATTTAGCAATGGACTATCCTTTAACAATTCGAAATTGATTGGCCAAAGCGAATGAGATGATCTTGCATTAGGATTATGGGCATCTTCCCATTCTCTCTTTTGAATAAAGTGTTTAGCTTTAGGAAAAGTTATGGAAAGGCTGTTGTCCTTTTCGAGCATGACTATTCCACCACAATGGTCGAAATCGAGATGAGTTAAAATGACATAATCGATGTCCTCTCTTTCTATGTGAAGGGACTTCAGATCTGCTAAAATCTTCCATTCGTCCTTGACTCTAAATATTTTTTTTTGTTTTTCAGTAAGTTTGTTACCAAGTCCTGATTCTATAATGGATAGAGTTGTTGGGGTTTTTATCAAAATAGGAGCAGTTATAAGTGGGACAAAATTTTCATCATTTGGTGGGTATTTCTTCGACCAGAGTATCTTTGGTACAACCCCAAACATAGCTCCACCATCTAATTCAAAGCTTCCTCCATTAAGCCAGATTAACTCAAAATCACCAAGTTTAAGAGGTCTCATCATCCTTTAACTCTTTTTGCCATAACCGATCTGTTTCATTGCTTCTTCGATCTCGCCTAAGATAGCCGGGTCATCTATGGTAGCAGGCATTGTATAAGGTTGCCCATCAGCAATTTTCCTCATTACGCCTCTCAATATTTTACCGGAACGTGTCTTTGGAAGTCTTGCTACTATAGCGGTGTCCTTATAACAAGCGATAGGTCCAATCTGTTCTCGAATCATCTGAACAAGCTCTTTCTTTATTTCGTCGTGATTACGATTGACCCCTGCTTTAAGAACTACAGTACCAATTGGCAACTGCCCTTTAAGGGAGTCTTCGACTCCAAAAACAGCACATTCTGCTACGTCTGGATGCTTTGCAATGACCTCTTCCATGGCTCCAGTAGATAAACGATGACCTGCCACATTGATGACGTCATCAACTCTACCCATAATGAAAACATATCCGTCTTTATCTATATAGCCACCATCAGCGGTAAAATAGTATCCAGGGAATGGGTTCATATAAGACTCTAAGAATCTCTGTTCAGCATTCCACAGAGTGGGTAATGTTCCTGGAGGTAGTGGTAATTTGACCACTACTAATCCTTCTTGCTCGGGACCGAGAAGGTTACCATTAGAGTCGAGTATCTTAACATCATAACCAGGCACAGGTTTTGTGGAAGAGCCTGCTTTTATTGGGAATTTTTCTATTCCTATACAATTTGCTGTAATGGGCCATCCCGTTTCGGTTTGCCACCAATGATCTATAACTGGTCGTTTCAATAAATCACTTGCCCAGTAATATGTATCAGGATCGAGTCTTTCCCCTGCTAAGAAAAGATATTTAAAATTAGAAAGATCATACTTCTTGAGATATTCACCTTGCGGATCTTCTCTCTTTATAGCACGGAAAGCAGTAGGGGCAGTGAAAAGAACTTTCACACCATGTTGAGAAATCACTCTCCAGAAAGCTCCTGGATCAGGAGTTCCTACAGGTTTCCCTTCATAAACGATGGTTGTGCAACCTGTTAGAAGGGGAGCATACACTATATATGAATGACCTACTACCCATCCCACATCAGATGCTG
>JAOAEO010000081.1 GCA_026416735.1 Thermodesulfovibrionales bacterium | reverse complement strand
GCTAAAGAGGTAGTTCAGTACTTCCTGTCTGCAGTTTTGGGAAAATTAACAGATTAATTCTGGGCGTTTTCTTGTCTTTGCTCCAACGAATCATAATTTTTTCACTTCCTCAAAGTTAATGAAGATATAACACTTCTTTAATAATTATGTAATAATGCCGCTGTATAATTTTGTCTATATGTATAGACAAGAATATGGAGAAAGACAATGATACAAAAAGATAGTGGCGTGGCATGTTACCAACAGCTCTCTGAGATACTCATTAAACAAATAGATGAAGGTTATTTAAAGCCTAACCAGAAAATCCCAACAGAGATGGAATTAAGCAAGATGTATAAGCTTAATAGGCATACAGTTAGAAAAGCTTTGGAGAGGCTTGAGGATAAGGGATTTGTCTACAAAGTAAAAGGTAAAGGCACTTTTGTTTCGAATACCAAGATTGTATACAAAGTTTCAAAAAAGACCAGATTCACTACCTCTATACTCGACATCAAACTTACTCCAGACGCAAGGCTAATAGACTCTTATGATATAAGGGCAGACTCAGAGCTCTCGAAAACACTTAATGTTCCTGCCTCTGATAAAGTGACAGTCCTTGAGATTCTCCGATTAGTTAACAAGATTCCTTTTTGCCATACGACATCTTTTTTGAGCAAAGAGAGATTTCCATCTATAGAATCTCATATAGTTGGCAGCTTTTCACTTTATGAGATTTTAAAGAGACATTACGGTGTCGAGGTAATTAGAAGCTCATCTCAATTTGAAGTTTCCTTGCCCGATAAGAGTGATATTGAAATCCTTCAGATTTCACCGCAGGTGCCTCTTTTAATAGTCAAAAGCATCGCTAAGGATCAAGGGGGTGAGATAGTCGAATACTGCATCACCAAATTTAGAGGTGACATGTGTATTATTTCCGTCGATCTGAATGGAGAAAGGGGATGAAAAAGCAAAAGAGTTTGTGGAAGCGTTAGAGGGCTGCTGACAGCCATGCTAAGGGATATCGGCATCTGCTTGATGGTAGGATAGATCTCCCAAACTTTTCAGACTAACAAATAAAAATTTGAAAATAAAATTAAGGAGGAAAGATAAAAGATTTTTAATAATTGTAACGGTAGTCTTCATAACTACCCTTGTCATTACATCAATCCCCTATGCAAAGGAAAAATGCCTCATTATGGGTCTTATACCTGCTGAGGATCCTAAGACAATGATAGAGAAATATAGACCGATGAAAGATTTTTTAGAAAGGGAGGTCGGTCAGTGTATCCAACTTTTTACTGCTACTGACTATACAGGTGTAATCGAAGCGATTAGAGCAAAAAGGTTGATTTTGCATGGTTTGGTCCCTTTTCTTATGTTTTAGCCAATGAAAGGGCTAATGCTGAGGCCTTTGCCGTAGGAGTTGATAAGAATGGCAAGACCACTTACCATTCCTACATAGTATCTACCCCTGATGTTGCACAAAAGCTTGGCATCTCCAATCCTCTTGAAGGTCAAAAGGGTCTTGGGATAATAGCCGAAAAACTGAATAATCATAAAAGGGCATTTACCTTCACCTTTACAGAGACTGCATCGACATCTGGATATGCTGTTCCCAGATACTATATGCATTTAGTTGGTATGGAGCCAGAGAAAGTTTTTAAGAAAGTTGGATTTATTGGAACCCATGATGCTGCTGCACTCGTCGTGAAAAATAAGATTATAGATATGGCTTCTCTTTATGATGAGACTTACTGGTCTATGGTCGATAAAGGGAAGATAACCACTGATTCTATAGTGATAATATGGAAATCACCACCTATTGTTGGAGAACCTCTGGCATATAGCGCAGATTTAGAGTCCAAAACAAAGGAACTTCTTAAAAAAGCGATTGTCAAAGTTCCAAAGGACTTGACAGGTTCTCCAAGACTTATTGGGTATAAACTGACAAATGACACAGAATACAATGTAATAAAAGAGATAAAGAAGGTAATAGACAGCTTGAAATAAAAAATTAAGGTCTTTATGGTTGAGGAGGTAAGTAAAGAACCTTTTAATATGTGTGGACGCCTTACCTCCTCACAGGACACATAAAAAAGGGAAGGCTACTGTGGTTGGGATAGAAAAATTAAGAAAGAGGTTCAACAGTTAAGATGTCTTGGATAGTGTGAGTATGTCCGTGCAAGAAAGTGAAATCCTTGCTTTTATTGGACCAAGTGGTTCTGGAAAAACTACCTTAATAAGAGTGATAAACGGATTTGTAAGACCAGATTCAGGTAAAGTCACAATAAAGGGCAAAGAGATGAATTTCAAAGATGGCGAATCTTTAAGACAACTAAGAAAGAAGATTGGTATGATTTATCAGCTCTTTAATCTTGTAGAAAGGACTTCGGTGCTCGAAAATGTTCTGGCGGGAGCATTAGGCAGGTATGATAAGGGGTTGCATCTCATTTCCTCTACAATAGGGTTCTTTCCAAATGACGAAAGAGACAGAGCAATGGAATTACTCAGTTTTGTGGGTATAGCAGAAAAGGCATATGAGAGGGTTGACCGCTTGAGTGGCGGCCAGAAGCAAAGAGTAGCCATTGCAAGAGCATTGATGCAGGAACCAGATCTTCTGCTTGCAGATGAGCCAATAGCTAACCTCGACCCAAAGACGAGCTCCAAGATAATCGAACTTTTGCTGAGGATTAACCTCGAAAAAAAGATTACCATGATATGCGTTCTTCACGACATCGATATTGTTAAAGATAATTTTAAAAGAGTTGTAGCCCTGAAAAGTGGGAGAATTTGCTTTGATGGCGATACAAAAAGTCTTGATAGAGAGCTTCTCCATAATATTTATGAGTTCGAAGAGAATATAGTATGGCCAGCAGCTTGAGTCCATTAAATATAAAGAGAACTAAAAATCTTTCTTTATTGTTTCTTTCCATAATCATCTTATTTCTATCATTCAAGATATCTAATGTTGATATACCAACACTATTGAATGGTCTTTCCTATTCCTTAGCACTTATAAGGGAGATGATCCCTCCAGATTTTTCGAGATGGCAGAAAATTTTGCTTTTAAGCATTGAGACCATTGCTATAGGATTCTGGGGAACACTTTTGGATGCGATTATCTCTTTGCCATTGGGATTTTTTTCAGCTAAAAATACCTCGATCGATGTCTTATCCAGTCTTTCAAAAGGTTTTGTGAGTCTCCTTAGGGCCATTCCAGATATTATGTATGCAGTTATCTTTGTTACTTCAATCGGTATAGGACCATTAGCAGGAGTTTTGGCTTTAGTATTTCACACTGCTGGGATTTTAAGCAAATTCTTCGCTGAAGCTATTGAAAGCATTGATAGAAAGCCCGTGGAAGCTATCGAAGCTACAGGGAGTCATAGATTAGGCGTTGTGAGATATGCTATTCTCCCGTAGGTATTTCCTCTCTTTATGGGATACAAGCTCTATTTATTAGATCATAACATAAGAGTTGCGATGGTTTTGGGTTTAGTAGGAGCGGGAGGTCTTGGGGTAGAATTATTCACCCAGATGAGGTTATTTCATTATCAGAACGCAGCTGCAATTTTATTGATTATCTTCGCAATCATAACAGTTATTGATAGAATATCTGCCAGTTTGAGGAATGATATCATAGAAGGACACTTTATGAGCAAGGAAAATAGATTAAAGGATGTTTTACTTCTTCTTATCATTTTATCGATTGCTCTCTTATCATTATTTTTATACCTGTTGATTTCAAAGGGATATCCAATGGTTTAATCAGGATTTGGGAGTTTTTAAGAGGATTATTCCCCCTGATTTTTCAGGCATAGTTGAATACATAAAACTAATGACTGAAACAATCGCCATGGGAATAAGCGCCACTTTCCCCGCTGTGACGATCTCTCTTCCCTTGGGAATATTGTCTGCAAGAAATGTTGTACAATCTCCTTTTATCTCTAACATTATCAGAGAAATAACTAATTTCCTACGGGCAATGCCAGAACTTATGTTTGCTTTGATTTTTGTTGCAGCAGTTGGACTTGGACCTTTTGCAGGTGTTCTTGCTATTGCACTGCATACTGCTGGCTTTTTGGGCAAATTTTACTCAGAGGCTATCGAAAATATAGATCCAAAACCAGTGAAAGCTGTTGAAGCAACAGGTGCAAGGTTCATTCAAAGGGTACGGCACGCTGTATTTCCGCAAGTCTTGCCCCTCTTTAACAGCTATAACCTCTCCATACTCGATAGAAACATTAGAGCATCTACAGTAATGGGGATAGTTGGTNCTGGAGGTATAGGTTTTGAACTCATCATGAGTATGAAACTCTTCGAGTATCAGAAAACGGCTGTGCTCATAATCGTTATTCTTACAACAATAATATGTGTTGACTGGTTGTCTTCACATTTAAGAAAAAAGTTAGTGTAAAAAATATGTATTAGAGAGTAAAGAATGGATTTTATATCAGTTATAACCAAAATGGATGACCATGCAGTAAAAGAGCTCATGCATATTGTATCAGCAGAAAAATCAGAATAATCAACGGGCCCAAACGGGGTCTTCTGATGATGGCAGTTAAGGATTCCTTTGAGACTGACTTTTATCTTGGTGAGATACTCGTGACTGAGATAGAGGTTGAATACAAAGATATCATAGGCTATGCAATGGTCATTGGTGGTGATGACAAAAGGGCATTTCTGATAGCATCGGTGGATGCCCTTCTACAGGTAGATAAAGATTATTCTATAGAGGATTTAAAAAAGAAAGTGATGAATTTTATATCTATGCAAGAAAAGAAAATAATGGAGGCTTGTGAGATAGAAAAAAAGCTCGTTGCTAAGACAAAAGTTAACTTTGAGATAATGGCTAAAAGATAGGGTACATATAACTACAAATAGACAAAAGGTAACTTAATATTAATTCAAATGTGTAGTTATCTGAAAAAAGGAATTTAGCAATGATTATCGATTCAGATAGCGAGACATTTTTGACCCAAAAATTATTCAGAGTTCTTCTTCAAGCGATGGGTCATCCTGGAAGTATTTATAATGTCAGTGATATTGTCACTCTTTCTATCAAGGGATTTGCAAATCCATTGCTACCAATTTTATTAAAGACTCTCCTTGATTGTGAAGTAGGATTTTCTGTTATTGGTAAAGAAAGAGAAAATCTGAAAGTTAAGATCTCTGAGCTCACAAGATCCTCTATTAGAGACATATCGGAAGCTGATTTTATAATCATCTCCGATGGCAAAAGCGATGGAGAAATTCTGAAAGCAAAGAGAGGAAGCCTTGAATATCCTGATAAAGGAGCGACAGTTATCTATGTAGTTGATTCTTTGAATAAAAAGAGAAAGGGCAGGCCCCTTGCGGTGTTAAAAGGACCTGGAATTAAGGATAAAATAGAGGTTTTTGCCGATGGATCAATGAGAAGTGAACTCTCTTACCTTAAAGAAATTAACTCAGAATTCCCACGAGGGGTAGACTCTATTTTCATAGATAGTTTATGTAATATCATGTGTATTCCACGATCGTCAAATATAGAGGTCCTTTGATATGGGTTATATAGCCGTTAAGGGTGGTACAGAGGCTATAGAAAATGCTTGTAAGCTACACGCTTATGAGAGAATAAAGGGTAAATCCAAGCCATTAGGGATTGAACAGATCAAGGAACAGCTGTATCTTCTTGTTGATCGGGTTATGGGTGAAGGTTCACTCTATGCACCTGATCTTGCTGCCCTTGCCATAAAGCAATCAGCGGGAGATGTGTTAGAGGCCTCATTTTTACTCAGAGCTTACAGAACGACATTATCACGAGTAGGTTACTCGATTCCCCAATCTACAAAGGATATGCAGGTAATTAGACGCATCTCAGCTGCTTTCAAGGATATCCCTGGTGGTCAGATCTTAGGACCTACTTCTGACTATACTCTTAGACTTCTTGATTTCAAGCTCTTTAAGGATTCTATCCAGAAAAGACGAGCCCTTATAAAAGAAGTCTTTAAAGATGTAATGAGTGGTCAAAGTCTTCCGGATAGCTTTCCTAAAGTTATAGAAATATTAAGGAATGAAGGGTTGCTTACAGAAGCTAATAGAAGCGGTTTCAAAGGGCAAGACATTTTTGATATAACAAGGCAATCTCTTACCTTTCCAGCTTCTCGAAGTGCAGCCATGCAAGCAATGGCAAGAGGTGAGACGGGTGGGTTGCTACTCTTGGCTTATTCAAATATGCGTGGCTATGGCGATATCCATCCAACAATTGGAGAGTTAAGAGTAGGGTATATACCTGTCAAAATCACACATCCCTTTACAGGCAGGCCCTATCATATAGGCAATATTAAAGTTACAGAGGCAGAGGTTATCGCTAAATTTATAGAAAAAGACGGAAAAGTTAAGTTTTCACTCGGTTGTGGCATTTGCTTTGGGCACAATGAAACGAAGGCAATCTCTATGGCAGTGCTTGATAGAGCTATGCAGACAGATGAAGCGAAAATGGTCTCTGAAGATCAAGAGTTCGTACTATCCCATATCGATGGAGTTGACTCCATGGGATTCTGCAATCACTATAAATTGCCCCATTATATAACATTCCAGTCTGACCTTGATAGATTGAGAAAGGCGCAAATAAAATCTAAAACAGTGAGTCAAAAGCTTGGAGTTAGAGGATGAAAAAATACTATAACTTTGGTTTTATAGATGAGGGAGCAAAAAGAGAGATAAGGAGAAAAATCCTTAAGGCCATAGCAATACCAGGATATCAGGTCCCTTTTGGCTCAAGAGAACTCCCAATTGCAAAAGGTTGGGGGACTGGCGGAATACAGATAACCCTCTCTATAATAGGTCCTGACGATATTTTAAAAGTAATTGATCAAGGCTGTGATGGCAGTGTAAACGCAATAAATATCAAGAAGTTTATAACATCTGTTACTGGTGTCAATACTACTACAGACACAAAAGTTGCCACAATCATCCAAACAAGACACAAGGTGCCCGAAGAGAAAATGAATGATAGACAGATACTTGTCTTACAAGTGCCCTATCCTGAAGCTTTGAGAACAGTAGAACCTTCTGAAATAGAGACTAAGC
>JAOAEO010000080.1 GCA_026416735.1 Thermodesulfovibrionales bacterium | reverse complement strand
ATTTTAGCGGCATCTGCAAGTTTTTGTGCAGCTTGTAATTCTCCTTCTGCATGGATTATTTTAGCGCGCCTTTCTCTCTCTGCCTCTGCTTGTTTAGCTATAGCTCTAAGCATCTCTGTAGGAAGATCTACATTTTTGACTTCCACTGCGGATACTTTTATCCCCCATGGCTCAGTCTGTTGGTCGATAACCTTTTGCAATTCTGCATTTAGTTGTTCTCTGTTCGCTAATAAATCGTCCAATTGGCTTTGCCCTAACACACTTCTCAAAGTAGTCTGTGCGATCTGAGAAGTTGCAAAATAATAATCCTCAACTTCAGTAACTGCCTTTATAGGATCTATAGGTCTAAAGTAAACAACTGCATTAACCTTAACAGTAATATTGTCCTTAGTTATAACATCTTGAGGAGGAACATCCATTGTAACGGTTCTTAAACTGACCTTAACAAGCTTATCAATTATTGGCCATATTATTACTAAACCTGGTCCTTTAAGAGGGATAATCCTTCCAAGCCTAAATACAACTCCTCTCTCATATTCCTTTAAAATTTTTATAGCACTCGATAGAAAATAGAGAACTAATATTATAATTAACACTATCGTTATAAATGATGTTTGTAACATGCTTTTCCTCCCGATTATTTTTTGATACTTGATGTCTGCATTCTCTAATACCTCAGCATAAAAAAGAATCAATAGATGAGTTTGATAAATAATCGACTTGCACACACTTTTATTATACCTTAAAACTCTCAATGTTTAGTAAACAACACATAAATTAGCATTATGCGACTGACAAAGTTATACAAGTTTTGTTATTATGTAAGCATTAAAGTAAGGCTTAAATGCATTAGAGTAATTAATTATGAATCTCCTTAAATATATAATGAAAAATTTTACTATTCTGAATATCTTCCTTATGATTATAGTATCTATCTTAGCCTATCTTGTTATTGTACCACTACTAGATATGAACATTGAGGTTACTATCCCATTAAGCAAAAAGACAGAAATTGAAAATCCACCAGCTGTCTCTAAGATGCAAATGCCTATGCTATCAGACTTTATTTTAATCGCTGAGCAGAATCTGTTCCATCCCGAAAGAAAAATTCCAGAAAAGAAGGATGAGAAGCAATTAATTAAGCCAGAGTTTGTACTATATGGAACTTTAATAACGGATACCATAAGTATTGCCTATATGGAGGATCTTAAAACCCCTTATAATACTGCTGGCAGAGGGAAAAGGCAGAAGGCATTACAAAAAGGAGCTATGTATAGTGGATTCATACTTTCGGAGATCTATCACGATAAAGTCATAATGGTTAGAGGTGAGGAGAGAATTGAAGTAAGAATTTCAGACCATCAAAGTAAAAAGCCAAGAGCAATAGAGACAACAACTTCTGCTTCATCAATGGGTACTACTGAGCCACCAGCAGTAGAAGTAAAAAGTACTTTACCAGAACAGCCTAAGAGAGTTAGAACCCCTAAGGTGAGAAATCCTAAAGAAATCGAAGAAGATGCGAATCTAATTACTCCTTCACAATTTGAAAGAGAAAGTATTCTTCAAAGGTTTAAAAAGAGATGACCAGCGAGATCTCTCTTGAAAAGCCAACAGAAAATCATCTCTTTTCTCTTTCATAACCGATACCAAAGATTTTTTATTTAAAAATATTCAAGAAATTATCTATAGCTGAAAAAATAATTACTTATAGATTTTGCCCCATCGGAAGTGCAAACAACTTTATAAAAGTTTTCAATATAGAAAATTTCTTATGTACTCCTTAAAATATTAATATATATAGGAGGAGACAAGTTAATGTTGTTGTTATTTAAAAATTGCAACTTATTAGATATTAAAGGAGGCGAGATTCAACCTAACTCCGATGTTTTAATAGAGAATTCTGAAATTAAAGAAGTCAAAAGTGGACCGATAACAATTAAAAATTCAGACGTAATTGTCTATAATCTTCAGGGCAAAACGGTAATGCCTGGTCTTTGTGATGCCCATGTTCACATAACGGCAATAGGACTGGACCTCAATAAATCACTTAAACTGCCACCATCCTATATTACAGCACACTCTTTAAAAATAGGAGAAGAAATGCTAAGAAGGGGTTTCACCACAGTTCGTGACGCAGGTGGTGCTGATTGGGGGTTGGCTATGGCAATTAAAGAAGGGGTCTTCCAATGTCCGAGACTTTTGTACTGTGGCCATGCTCTCTCTCAGACAGGCGGGCATGGAGATCTAAGATTTAGAGGAGAGGATTTCATTGAAAACCGATATCCTTCAATTGGCTCATTAGGTCGTATTTGTGATGGCGTTACGGAAGTTCGTAAGGCAGTAAGAGATGAACTAAGAAAAGGAGCAACACATATAAAAATTATGGTTTCTGGCGGAATTGTTTCGCCAACTGACGATATTCATAATATTCAATTTAGTATTGAAGAGATCAAAGCTGCTGTCGAAGAGGCAGAAAATGCAAATACTTATGTTATGGCTCATGCTTATACAGCAGCCTCCATTAAGAGGGCCCTTCATTGTGGTGTAAGGTCTATAGAGCATGGTAACCTCATTGACGAAGAAACTTTAGACCTACTAATCGAAAAAAATGCTTTTTTAGTACCCACTTTGGCAACTTACGAAACCCTTTATATTAAAGATGGAGGATTTCAATTCCCTAAGGCACTAATTGAGAAAGCTGGCGACTTGAGAGAAAAGTCTCTTATATCTCTTGAGAAAGCCTATAAAAAAGGCGCAAAGATTGCCTTTGGAACAGACCTTCTTGGTCCCTTCCATAAGTATCAGCTGATAGAATTTAGGTTAAGGCGGGAAATTATGCCACCCATTGATATAATTCGCTCAGCAACAATAAATTGTGCAGAGCTCTTTAACCTACAAGGAAAGATTGGAGTAATCGAGCCTGGTGCATATGCAGATTTACTAGTGATTGACGGAAACCCTTTGGAAAACATTGAAGTTTTAATGCCAGAAAAAAACAAGATAAAAGCAATTTTAAAGGAGGGCAAATTCATTATAAATGAACTATAAAGAATGTATGCAGAAGTTGTCTTTCCTTTAAAAATCAAGCCATTTACATATAAGCTCCCTACAAATATCCCTCCAGACATAGTTGGAAGGATTGTTAAAGCTCCATTAGGAAAGCGCCTTTTGAGTGGCGTCGTTTATGAAGTCAAAAGTTTAGATAAAGAAATAGAAACTTCAAAAATTAAAGAAATAACATCGATTTATGATCACTTTGGCTCCAAGTCGACTCTAAATTTTTTAAAATGGCTATCCGAATACTATATGTCTCCAGAAGGAGTAGCATTGGCAAGTTGTTTTTTTGAGGAAACAAGTAGATTACTAACTAATCTTTTAATCAACAACAATGAGACAATAAAAAATACTAAAGAGTCTATAATGAAAAGCTCTTCTGACATTTTCTACCCACTCATTGACTCACTTCAGAAAACAAATTATAGCTCTTTCCTTTTACATTCACCCTCTAATTTTTATGAACAGTTCTTTTTGGCTGAGTTCTGTAAAAGAGCATTCTCATTAATAGAAGGAGCAATTATATTGGTCCCTGAGATAAGCCAAGTCGAAACAATTGCTAATGTATTAAAGAAAATATTCCATCAAAGAGTTTGTATTCTTCATAGTAAACAGAGTAGAAAACAGAGGGTAGAAATTATAAAGGGTATTCTTTCTGGTCAATTTAATATTATAGTAGGTACAAGATCAGCTATTCTTGTTCCAATTAGGAAGATATCTTTCATCGCTGTTCTTAGTGAGCACAGCCTCTCTTATAAAGGTGAAGAAGGTCTGAGATATAACGGAAGAGATGTTGCTGTCAAAAGAGGTTATTTTGAAAATGTACCAGTTTTATTGTCTTCAACATGCCCTTCAGTGGAATCTTTTTATAATGTTAAAAGTGGTAAATATCAGCAAATACAGTTATCTTTAAAACTTTTCTTTAACAATTCAAATTCCTTTGATAGTTCATCAACTATAAAGCGGCCTATAATAAATATCATCAATTTTAGGGATGATTTTACTACAGGACTTTCTATATCAAAAAGCATTTTAGAAGTTGCAAAAAAGTATCTCTTAGCACAGCAAAGAGTTCTATTCATAGTTCAGAAAAAGGGTTACTCCTATGTACTCTGCACAGATTGTGGATACATAACTAAATGCCAGTTTTGTCAAAGCCTATTGACATTTTATAAGGGCGAGAATCTTCTTAAGTGTCATAGATGCAAGTTCAAAACTACCATCTACAATAGTTGCCCAAGGTGTAATAGTGTAAAACTAACTATGTTTGGAGTAGGCATAGAGAAAATAAAGGATGATCTAACTAAATTTCTAAAAGAAGAGCCTATTCAATTCGAAGAAAGACTAAATGCTCTTCAGGAGACACATCATTCTGCTTTAATAATTGGTCACGGCTATCAAATAAAGAAGCTTAAAGATAATAATTTCAAGATGGCTGTCTTTACAGATGTAGATATATCTCTTAATAGCCCCAACTTTAAAGCAAATGAGTTAATTTTTCAAGAGATTATGGAAATAGCACAAATCATTGATCCCAACGGGCATATATATCTCCAGACGAGAGAACCAAAAAATAAAATCTTAAATTACATAAAGAATTATGACTTTAAGGGATTTTATAAAAATGAGCTTATCGCCAGAGAGAGGGGAGGATTTCCCCCTTTTATGAAGCTCGCTCTTGTGGACATTCTTATAAAAAAGAAAGATGATACAGTCGAACAAAGTGCTATTGCTCCCTTTCTTCAATATTACAACGATTTAATTATCTTAGGTCCCTCCGAGCTTGAGGGGTCTGATAAGGAACCCATAAAGCATTTACAGTTTTTACTAAAGTCTAAGGATGGGAAAAAACTAAATCAGACAGTCTCTGAGATTAAAGAAAAACTCCTTAAATTAAAATGTATTAAAATAAAAGTTGATATCGATCCAATTAGGCTTTAAAACTATGTATTTTTTTCTATCTTTCCAAGATAACGTTTATATCTCCAAATATTACTTTATTAATTTCATTGATCGAAGCAATTGGCGACAAAAATTGAATAGAGTTTTTAGTAATTTCTGTTACTATTCCAAGGGCAATAGTATCTTCATCTATATTTAGGCCTATAAGGAAGTTTTTTTTTGAATTAATTTGATCTAACCTTTTTTGACCATTAGGAAAATAAAAGGATGTGTCTCTAAGTCCAAGAATAAATTCAGAAATTTTTTTTCTATTAAAGTAACTCTCAAACTTTGCCTGTCTATATTTAAAGCGTTGTTCTTTATCTCTTACTTTAACCATACTTGAAATCTTTAAACGAAATATGGAGATAGCATCGATAGAACTCAAAATATGTTCAAGTTCCTCCTTCCTTTGAAATGCTATTATATGATTTGGTTTTATCGCCTTTATTTTTTCGGTCTTCAATGTTTTACCCTCTTCACCAGAGATGAGACCAGTGGTATCGACAACTATAATTTCTGACCTCTCTCTGCCTACCTCTACCATCTTCTTTGTCCCATGAATCATTAAATTAAGTCTCTTTAACGGATTAGTTGTGCCTACAAAAAACATTTTTTCGAAATAGTATTTTTCAAGATCTCCTAATTCAATGAAATTTTTTAGGCTTATGGTTCCCGGTAATCCGATCGTCGATTGCCCGATGTCCGCATCAACAAGGCATGTTTTGAGACCTTTTAACACAAGCCTATTTATTAAAAACTTTGCAAAAGTTGACTTTCCAGAATCAGTAGCCCCTAAGAGAAATACAATACCTTTATCTATCAATAGTCTTTCTACTATCTTCTCCCATTCAGGTTCTGTATGGATGTTAAAAGTCATAAGTAATGATGACTTATAATTATATTCGCTTAATAAAAAAGACTTCAATGGTTACAAAAATTAGAGATGTTTTTGATCAATCTGTTATAATGTCCTAAAATCTGTTTATAATCAAATGGTTAGTATAGAGTATTTTTTTAAAATAAAATAATAAATATGGAAGTTCTATCAGTTTCTTATAGAGTAGGGCGGTTAGCTCAGCTGGGAGAGCGCCAGAATCGCACTCTGGAGGCCGGGGGTTCGAATCCCCTACCGTCCATTAGCAACAGATTGTGTAATTTACCTTCTAATAGTACTAATTTAATAAATAATTAATCAGTCAGTGTCAAGTTTTTTGCATAAGCTTCTTTAAAGGTTTTACTCTACCTTTTTCATCGAGGTGTTTAGTATTGCCTTTACAATTGTCTTAATGTTTTGATCTTTATTGGAACAACTTATAGGTTTTGTTTTTTTCTTACTTCTTTGCACTCTCTCTGTTATATTTTTTATCCTTAGCTTTATCTTTTTATTTCCTTAGGGCAAAAATAAGTAATTCTTCTATATTCTTCCCTACGCATCTGACCGCCATGTTAGCTATTGTAATCCCCTTCTTAGTCCATTTATTATATGCCAGCTTAGCATCCCTTCTATCCTTAGCATTATGTATTACTGTATTTCCTCAAAATAAAATCTCTTCGATGTAGATACAAGATTAAGAATCTTTAGCTCTCTTGAGTTTATTCTCATAGGCAATAGATAAATCCTCTGATAGTTTTTCAATTTTCTCAAAAATCCTTACTAAACTGCAGAGTCTCTTTATTTTAGCAGTCTTTCTTTTAAACATATATCGATATCAGCAAGCTTAATAACTCTTCTAAAAGGTATATTCATCCTTTCTACCCCTCTTTGAGACCCCCTTAAATCTTGCATCAGTAACTACCATTACTCCGTATTTCCTCAAAATAAAATCTCTTTGAAATAAAATTATGCTTAAGCATTTTCATATCTCCTGAGTTTTTTCTCATAGACAATAAATAATTTCTCTGTTAGCTCTTCTATTTCCTCTGAAAGCCTTACTATATCTATGGTGTTTCTTAATTTTACCAGCTTTTCTTTTGTATTTATACTTACAATTTCAAGATTTAAAGCTCTGTTAAGGGGTGTATCCATCCCATAGGTCTTAACTACCTTGCCACCTTCTCTTTGCTTGTAAATGAGCTTCATCTGTGGCATGAAAAGATTATGCCTC
>JAOAEO010000007.1 GCA_026416735.1 Thermodesulfovibrionales bacterium | reverse complement strand
TATATTTACCTGTGCTACAGCAAGGCCAGTTATAGAGGGGATTATTAAGAGACCAATCCTTTTAAGTCCGGGATGTCGTAAAGTACCTAATATGCCACCATTAATTCTTTTAAAAAGACAATATCCTTGACTAAAAAAAGTTGGCATTTGGAATAGAAACTGAAAAAGACCACCCAAAGAAACTCCAATAGCCACCGCTATAATTGGGTTAATAAAAAAGGAAGAGATCGAGATGACACAAATTATGATGGAGAGATTCAAAAATGCTGGAGCTAAAGCAGGAATGAAAAAAATACCCCGAATGTTGAGAGCACCCATAGTAACTGAAGCAAGACTAACAAAAAGCAAAAAGGGGAACATAATCTGAGTAAGTAAGACTGTCAAAGAGAACTTTTGAGGATCTGATTTAAAACCAGGTGCTATTAAACTCACAACGGAAGGCGCAAAGAGGATACCTAAAAGACAAACTATTCCAACTACAATAAGAATAAAGAGAAAAGTAGCTCTTACAAGCCTATTAGCTTCTTCTTTTCCACTCTTTGTTTGAGTTTCAGTTAAAACAGGAATAAAAGCTGATGACATAGAACCTTCTGCAAATAAATCTCTTAATAGGTTTGGGATACGGAAGGCAACAAAGAAAACATCTGAAACACCTGTAGCCCCAAAATACTTTGCCAAAATCATATCCTTTATGTACCCCAAAATACGGCTAATTAGGGTTGCAAAGGACATAGCACTCGCAGCTTTAGTTATCTTATCCCTTTTGGTTGCCAAAATAACCCCCTCAAGGTCTGGATGGACAACATATATAAAAATACTCCAAAATCGATATCTAAATGGTCATGATTAAAGGATAGTATACTTTCTTTTGCTTTGCTATATCTATATTTTTATTTAATGTTCTTGTCGGTTCTCTGACAGAATCTACTATACTTTTTTATTTTCTTTTTTAAAAAATATCCATAAGACTCAATTGAAAAAGACTTTTTTAGATATTAAAAAAGTAAGCCATTAAAAACTTAAGTTTTCTGAGGTTTGATAACTCAATCTCCGTTAGCCTTTCAAAAATTCATTCTTTTCTTTGTATACTATAAAGGTTTACAAAAGCAAGTTTATATAAACTTAAAATAATATTCATAAAGTAGAGGGACAAAATGCCTAAAAGGACTGATATAAAAAAAATACTTCTTATAGGCTCAGGACCGATAATTATAGGTCAAGCCTGTGAATTCGACTACTCTGGCACTCAAGCTTGCAAGGCTCTAAAAGAAGAAGGTTTTAGTATCATTTTAGTCAACTCTAATCCAGCCACTATCATGACAGATCCAGAGATGGCTGATGCCACTTACATAGAGCCTCTCACCCCCGAGATTTTAGAATTAATAATTAAAAAAGAGCGTCCCGATGCCCTCCTACCTACAATGGGTGGGCAGACTGCCCTTAATTTAGCTGTGCATCTATCTGAATCTGGGATATTAGAAAGGTATAATGTGGAACTAATCGGAGCTAAACTATCAGCGATCAAAAAGGCTGAGGACAGAGAGCTGTTCAAGCAAGCCATGATAAAGATAGGACTCCATGTCCCCCGTAGTAAGACAGTTACCAGTTTTCAAGCAGGTCTCGACGTCATAGATTATATAGGGTTCCCCGCAATATTGAGACCTGCCTTTACCCTTGGAGGCACAGGTGGTGGTATCGCCTATAACATAGAAGAATATAAAGAGATGTTAGAAAAGGCTCTAAAACTAAGCCCTGCTCAACAGGTCCTAGTAGAAGAGTCTGTATTAGGATGGAAAGAATATGAATTGGAGGTCGTTAGGGATATCAAAGATAATGTCATTATAATCTGTTCCATAGAGAATTTCGATCCAATGGGGGTACATACTGGTGATTCCATTACCGTTGCTCCTGCACAAACCCTTTCTGACAAAGAATATCAAAGGATGCGTGATGCCGCCATAGCAGTCATTAGAGAAATCGGGGTCGAAACAGGTGGCTCTAATATCCAATTTGCCGTTAATCCAGAGAATGGCCATATGGTCGTCATAGAGATGAATCCAAGGGTCTCAAGGAGTTCAGCCTTAGCTAGTAAAGCGACAGGCTTCCCCATAGCAAGGATAGCTGCCAAATTAGCAATAGGTTATACCCTTGATGAACTAAGCAATGATATTACAAAAGAGACTCCTGCCTCCTTTGAGCCTACAATCGACTATGTCGTCACAAAGATACCTCGATTTACCTTCGAAAAATTCCCTGAAGCTGATAGCACCTTGATGACACAGATGAAATCAGTTGGTGAGGTAATGGCGATTGGGAGGACCTTCAAAGAGTCCCTCCAGAAAGCCTTAAGAAGCCTCGAGATAGGTTCTTCGGGCTTTGAAGAGGTAGATGCCAATTTAGAGGAGATTAGGGCTAAATTAAAGATACCAAACCCTGATAGAATTTGGTACATAGCCCAGGCCTTTCGAAAGGGATTAAGCGCTGAAGAGATTTATTCACTTAGTAAGATCGATCCTTGGTTTTTATTTAATATTCAACAGATAGTCCAATTAGAAAAGAGGATCAAAGCAAGTTCCTCAGATATTCATAATGACCCCGATCTTTTAAGAAAGGCAAAGGAGTATGGTTACTCTGACAAGAAAATTTCTGAATTAACTAATAAAACTGAAAAAGAGATAAGAGAATTAAGAAAGAGATTTGGCATAACCCCAGTTTACAAAGTTGTAGATACTTGTGCTGCTGAATTTGAAGCCTATACACCTTACTTTTACTCAACTTATGAAAGACCTCTATACAAAATTCGAAATCAAGACAGTTTAGGATCAGCTATCTTCGAAAATGAGGCAATACCCTCTAATCGTAAGAAGATTATAATACTCGGTTCTGGCCCTAATAGAATCGGTCAAGGGATTGAATTCGACTATTGTTGTGTTCAAGGTCTCATAGCCTTAAGAGAGATAGGTTATGAAACTATAATGATCAATTGCAATCCTGAAACTGTTAGCACCGACTATGACACCTCCGACAGACTCTACTTTGAACCTCTAACTATTGAAGACGTCCTAAATATAGTGGAATTAGAAAAACCAGAAGGGGTGATAGTCCAATTTGGGGGACAGACTCCCCTCAAATTATCTGTGCCATTAGAGAAAGAAGGAGTTAAGATATTAGGAACCTCTTCAGACTCCATCGACAGAGCAGAAGACAGAAAGAGATTTAAAGAGCTATTAGACAAACTAAAGTTAAAACAGCCAGAGAACGAGACCGCCATGTCCATAGAAGAAGCAGTCGCAGCAGCTAATAAGATAGGTTATCCTGTAGTTGTGAGACCTTCTTATGTCTTAGGTGGTAGGGCCATGGAGATAGTTTATAACGAGTCTATGCTTATAGACTACATGAAGAAGGCAGCTGCCGTATCTCCCGAACACCCCATTCTTATTGATAAGTATCTTACAGATGCAATAGAAGTCGATGTCGATATTATCTCTGACGGCATAGACTCAATCATCGGAGGAATCATGGAGCATATAGAAGAGGCAGGAATTCACTCAGGTGATTCTGCCTGTTCTCTACCTCCCTATTCACTGACTCCACAAATAGTTGAAAAAATTTATGCCCAGACCAAAGCCATTGCAAAGGAACTGAATATAATTGGGCTGATGAATGTTCAATTAGCTGTCAAAGACGGAGAAATCTATATCCTTGAGGTCAATCCAAGAGCATCAAGAACGATTCCTTATGTAAGCAAAGCCATAGGTGTTCCTCTTATTAAATATGCAGCAAAAATAATCGCTGGCAAAACGCTCAAAGATCTTGGATTAACAAAGGAGCTAACAATCTCTCATATGGCAGTAAAAGAGGCTGTCTTCCCCTTCGATAAGTTCCAAGGAGTTGATGTAATTTTAGGACCTGAGATGAAATCGACGGGAGAAGTTATGGGTATTGATGAAGACTTTGGTCTTGCCTATGCTAAAGCTCAAATGGCATCTAATAACTATATTCCTACCTCAGGTACAATCTTTATAAGTGTTAAAGACAACGACAAAAGCTCCATCCTACAGGTCGCTAAGAGATTGAGTGAATTAAATTTCCGTCTTATTGCAACGAGGGGGACAGCTCAATACCTTAGGCAAAAGGGTATAGATGTCGAGACCGTAAACAAAATAACGGAAGGCAGACCTCATATAGTCGACTTGATTAAAAATGGTCAGATCAATTTTATCATCAACACACCAGAGAGTTGGCAATCCCAGAAAGACTCTCTATATATAAGAAGGAGCGCAATTAATTACAAGGTCCCCTACACAACAACAATCTCTGGTGCCAAAGCCATAGTGATGGCTATAGAAAGATTACAGAAAAAAACTTTAAGTGTAAAATCAATTCAACAATATCATAAAAAAAGGGATTAGTATGTACTAATTAATCTTATTTTTGTTGATAAGCCCTTTAATACCCACTGGTTATGCCTCTCTGTGTAAGAATGAAAGTATGGCGAAAAAAGCTAACAATACAATTATAACTTTTACACTATTAACATCTTTCAAATCTACGACTATGAAAGGTAGTACACCATCAAAGCAGCAAGCAAAATCAAAAGACAGCAAGGAATAAGCTTTCCATATATACCTTTTATATCTGCTTGGAAGTACTGCCTTGTCAATAGGAGACATAAATGAACAGGCGATAACAAAACACCAACATAACCTGAGGCGAAGGCAAGACTAATAGCTTTAAGATCTGAAAAACCCATTATACTCAGAAGTAGAGGGAAAGTTGTACCCACAAAACCAACAGTTATTCCAGTCAAAAGCCCGGTAACGAAGGGTAAAATAACGAGTATTAAAATCATGGGAATTCCACTTTCAGAAAAAAATAAACTCAGCCCTTGAACAGCTCCAGAACTATCCAATGTCATCTTAAACAGCATAATCCCAAAAATAAGTACGACTACCTCTAAGGTAAAGCCATATTTGAAGACCCTTAATAGTTCTTCTATTCTATAAATTCTATAAAACAGTAAAAGGGATACAATTGTAATTGCTAAAGCATGAGAAAGATCTAATCCAAAAAAAACAACTAATAAAAAAATTAAAATCAGAGGTATGAAGCTTAAAAAAGAAGTCTTGTCCTGAACTCCAAAATTTATTAATTGACAATCATCCCTTTTAATAATTGGTACACCATCTCCTTTGATCCCTCGCATGCTGAAGATGAAGCCCATCAGCACCATTAAAAAGGCATAGATCGAATTAATAAGTATTATCGACCTTAATTCAACTTGACTTACAACTGCCGTTAATAAAATGCCAGGATATAACGGTAATATAAACTCCCAAGGGTGCCTAAACCAATAATTTATAAATCCTTTTTCTTCCTGCGACATCTCTATATCTGCAGTCGACTCAGCTACCATAGGTGCAGAAAAGTACGCCCCCCCTAAAGAAGGTAGTAGACCTATAAACATAGGCATTGATACTATAACTACTTTTCTTTTCTTTAGAAAAGACCTCAAAAACTGAGCCATCCTCGCGAGCACTCGTTTCTCTCGTAGAATTATTTCAAAGACCCTTATTAAGGTTAGAGAAAAGAAAAGTTTAATTGTAATAGGATCTGTCAAAGTAGATGTAATTGTAAAAAAAATCGCTTCTATCGGCATCCTATACAACAGAGCCAATAAACCTGAAGCTATAATTAAAACATATCCTACATTCCACTTAAACCTTATTAAAATGAGGATTGTAATAAATATAAGAAGAACCCTTGAAATGTCAGACATTCATAAATTATAACACACCTATAAAAAACAACACTTCTATAACCAACAAAGAATTGACAGTGTCTCTCTTTAAGAGATATACTATGACATGAAAAGAATAGCGGTAATTGATGGGCAAGGAGGAGGCATTGGTAGTTTCATAATCAAACGACTAAGAGATGAACTTGGAGAATCAGTCGAGATAATTGCCCTGGGGACAAACTCAGCTGCTACAACAGCTATGATGAAAGCACGTGCTAATAAAGGTGCAACGGGAGAGAATGCCATCATTTACAATGCCAGCAAGGTAGATATAATAATTGGACCTCTGAGTATAATACTCTCCGACGGCTTTTTAGGAGAGATAACCACCAAGATTACCAAAGCCATCTCCTCTTCTACAGCAAAAAAATTACTGCTACCTTTAAACCAAGAAGGCATCGAAGTAATAGGGACCCTTAAGGAACCCCTTCCCCACTTGATTGAATATCTAATAAACAGGATAAAGGAGGTTAAAGATGTGTGAAGCAAATGCCTATATCTACAAAAACGGCCAAGAGGAACTATATTTAGAAAACGTAGATATTCTTATACCTGAGGGAGACAAAATTTTTCTGAGAAACCTCTTTGGAGAGCAAAAGACCTTTGAAGGCAAACTAAAGGAAATATCTTTATTAAAACACAAAATTATCTTAGAGGGGAAAAGTTAGCTCTGTCTATTTAGATACTCTTCTACCGCCTTTGCCCACACTTCGTATCCTCGATTGCTCACATGCACTCCATCTGTTAATAAATAAGATGGGTTTGCTTTCCCTTCTTTTGTAATAAAAAGACTATATATATCGAGATATTCTGCGCCATACTCTTCTGCTATATCTTTCAGAGACCTGTTTAAAGCCTCTATCTGTCTATTATCAATCCAATATAAATTAACGGGCAATAAACTTTGTAATACCACCTTAGCATCTTTATAAGACAAGGTCAAAGTCTTTATTATGAGCCTAAAAACATTCAACAAATCGTAGTCCTCCATGGCTATGTTGTTAATTCCAGTCATTAAGAATATAAAATCTACCTCTTTGATCTTAGAAACAACCTTAGGCAGTCTTTCGTATAATTCTTCAACCCTCTCTCCAGAAATGCCGAGGTTATATACCCGATAATCGGGAAATCGGAGGTGCCAATCATAGTACTCCGTAAGGGAGTCTCCTATAAACATCAATCTCTTATCACCCATTCCTTTTTCCTCCTTAGTTTAATGAAAAAGAGTCCTTTGAGCTTTTAAAGATGCTGCAATAAAAGCTCTAAAAAGGGGATGTGGGTCTGTGGGGCGTGATTTAAATTCTGGATGAAATTGACACCCCACAAACCATGGATGATCTTGAAGCTCTATAATCTCCACTAATTGATCATCGGGGGAGACACCACTAATAATCAATCCCTTCTTTGTAAGAATCTCTCTGTATTTATTATTAAATTCAAATCTATGCCTATGTCTCTCAAAAATCAACTTTTCTTTATAGGCTTCATAAGCCTTTGTAGATTCTTTTAAAACGCATGGATAAGCCCCCAATCGCATAGTTCCGCCTTTGTGAGAATTAATAGTTCTTCTTTCTATCTTTCCTGTTCTGTAATCATACCAACTCTCCATTAAGTAGATTACTGGATGCTCAGTATTTGGCTCAAATTCTACGCTATTTGCTGAAAGATTACATAGATTGCGACTTATCTCAATTACTGCACACTGCATTCCAAGGCATATTCCAAAAAAGGGTATCTTCTTTATTCGAGCATATTTTACCGCCTCTATCTTACCTTCTATACCTCTACTACCGAATCCGCCTGGTATCAATATTCCATCTACCTCTGATAAAAATCTATCAGCGCCTCTCTTTTCTATTTCCTCCGCGTCCACCCAGTGCAAATTGACCCTTGTGTTATTTGCGATACCACCGTGAGTTAAAGCCTCCATTAAGCTTTTATAAGCATCTTTTAGACCCACATATTTACCTACCAATGCAATAGTAGTAACCTTCTCTGGATATTTAATCTTATTAACCACTTCTCTCCATATAGATAAATCGGGCTCTTTATCATTAAGGAAAAGTCTCTTGTCTATTACTCTGTCGAGCCCCTCTGCTTTGTATTGCAACGGAACCTCATAAACTGTCTCTACGTCCACAGCCGATATGACTGCATCCACATCTGTATTACAATGTATGGCTATCTTCTTCTTCATCTCTATCGGAAGTAGTTGCTCCGATCTACACAAAAGTATATCCGGCTGAATACCGATTTCTCTAAGCTCTTTGACGCTATGTTGAGTCGGTTTAGTCTTTAATTCTCCTGCGGTCTTCACATAGGGAACAAGTGTAAGATGTACGTAGAGAACGTTCTCTTTACCCACATCATATCGGAACTGCCTAATCGCCTCTAAAAAAGGTAAACTTTCGATGTCTCCTACAGTCCCGCCTATTTCGACTATTAAGACATCAGTAGTAGGAGTTACAGCAGATTTTATAGCAGACTTTATCTCATCCGTTATATGGGGGACTACTTGCACAGTATTGCCTAAATAATCACCCCTTCTTTCCTTTGTAATAACATTGTTATAAATCTTACCAGAAGTATAGTTACTGTAAATAGAGGTTCTTAGAGTTGTAAACCTCTCATAATGACCAAGATCCAAGTCTGTTTCACAACCATCATCGGTAACGTAGACCTCTCCATGTTCAAAAGGGCTCAATGTCCCTGGATCTACATTTATATAGGGATCCAATTTTTGTAAAGATACCCTCAACCCTTTTGCTTCTAAAAGAGCTCCTATTGCTGACGCAGCAATCCCTTTACCAAGGGCTGAAACTACTCCGCCTGTTATAAATATATATTTAGACATCTTTTAACCCTTTCAAGATCTTCTGGTGTATCAACACCAATTGTTTCATATTCTGTTATTTTAACTTTTATCTTATAACCATTCTCTAAAGCTCTCAACTGTTCTAATTTCTCTGCTTCTTCTAAATGGGAGGAAGGTAATTTAACTAAATTGAGTAAACATCTTCTTCTATAAGAGTAGATACCAATATGTTTATAGACCCTAACCAAATTTTGAGATAAAATTCCTTTTTTCAACATCGATAAATCCCTATAATGAGGAATAGGAGACCTCGAAAAATAGAGAGCAAAATTTTCCCTATCGAAGACCACTTTCACTACGTTAGGATCTCTAAAATCATGAAAATCCTCAATTCTTCTGACGAGCGTTCCAATATCTGCTCTGCTATCTTCCTGTAAAATATCTATTACATCATCAACCATCTGTGGCTCTATCATCGGCTCATCACCTTGAACATTTACTACAATATCTATCTGGGTATACTCTTTAAAGGATGTCTCTATTTTTAAAAGTGCCTCTGCAATCCTGTCTGTTCCAGATCTATGAGATTCCATCGTCATTAAAACCTTGCCATTAAAATCCTCAACCGTCTTATAAATTTTCTCGTTATCTGTCGCAACATATACATCCGATATCTTCTTAGCTTTAAGAACCCTCTCATAGACATGTTGAATCAGAGGCTTACCATGTATATGTTGTAAAGGCTTTCCTGGAAATCTTGTTGATGCATAACGAGAAGGTATAATAACGATAGCAGGCATAATTGTTTTTATGATACCATAATCATATTCAAATTTTGTTATCCCTTAGTTTTATTTGATGTTTTTTCGGGCTACTTTAAAAAAGGTTAGTAATTTTTTTTTCACTCAAAAGAAATTTTTAATTTTCATTATTTCTGGCTATCTGCTCGTCCTTTCATTTCCCACCACAGACTTTTTTCCTCTGGCTTGGATAGCTCTATTTCCAATTCTTGTTCAACTCTATGAAGAAAGTAGCTCCTCTGCCTTTAAGGGCGGCCTTCTCTTTGGTCTAGTCTATTTTTTCGGAACCACATATTGGATATATCACGCCCTCTATTTTTATGGCTCTTTGCCACTGATAGTAAGCATTTCTATAGTTTTTCTTCTATCCCTTTATCTGAGTCTTTATCCCGCCCTCTTCTGCTTATTATTCTCCATTGTGATTAAAAAAACTCAATTACCTGCTCTACTCATAGCTCCATCCTTCTGGACTTCCTTGGAATTCATCCGATCCTATGCCTTTACAGGGTTTCCTTGGTCGAGCATCGGATACAGCCAATACAAATTTCTTCCCTTTATTCAAATCTCAGATATCACGGGTATATATGGCATATCCTTTCTTATAGTGGCATTCAATGGATTGATAGCTGATATCATAATTCTAAGAAAAATAAGGAAACACAAACCCCTACATCCTTTTTCCCATCTTCTTATAGGTATAGTGTTACTTCTTCTAACCTTTGTCTTAACATTCTCTTACGGTTTTTATAGACTCCAACAAGAGAGGGAGGGGCCTTATTTTAAGGCAGCTATAATTCAAGGAAACATCGAACAAGACAAAAAGTGGGATCCTGAATATCAACAGTACGTGATGAACACCTATAAAAGCCTTACTTTACAAGCCTCTAAAGAATCACCAAATATCATTCTTTGGCCCGAAACTGCTTTGCCCTTTTATTTTGCAGCTGATAAAGTTTTGACCGAAGGACTAATTACCTACCAGACGACCCTCAACTCCTATCTCCTCTTTGGAAGCGTACTTCTTAAAGAAAATACCGTTAGCTACACAGACAACTCTGGAAAAGCTACCAAACTCACCAATAGTGCCATTCTTTTAAACCCACATGGTAAAGTGACATACATATATGATAAAATTCACTTAGTCCCCTTTGGTGAATATGTACCCATGAAAAGCATACTCTTTTTTTTAAACAAACTCGTACATGGCACTGGAGAATATCAACCCGGAGATGCCTATATAAAGGCTATAACACCTTATGGCAGCTTTGCCACGCTAATCTGCTATGAAATCATATTCCCAGGCATGGTAAGAAAATTCTTCATGGACGGAGGTGACTTTATCGTCACTATTACAAACGATGCTTGGTTTGGTTATACACCAGGTCCCTTTCAGCACTTCAGCATGGCCGTTTTCAGAGCAATTGAGAACAGAAAACCCCTATTAAGAGCTGCTAATTCAGGAATCTCCGGCTTCATCGACAGTAATGGTAGAATCATAGCTAAAACAAATATCTTTGAAAGGACATTCATATTTAGTGAAACAAAAATCGATAAAACTAAAACAGTCTATACAACCTTTGGGGATATCTTCTCATACTTCTGTATTCTTTTCTCAGCCATTTTATTAATATCTACTTACAAAAAGATCTTTAAATACTGAGAATTACAGTTTAAATTCATGTGAATAGGGCTAACTATCTTCGAATCTTTTAAGAATTAAAAAGGAGAAGGAAATGGTTATATATAAAGAGTTAACAGAAAGCATAGAGCTACTAAAGAAGAGAATAACCTCATTGAGAGGCTATCTTTGATTACGAAGGAAAGAAACAAGAAATTCTAAAAATCGAAGAAGACCTCTCTAAGGAAGAGATCTGGTCTGATCAGGAAAAAGTCAAGCAATTACTAAAAAAGAAGGCAGAGATAGAGGAAATTATCTCTTCTATAGATTCCGTCTCAAAAAAAATTGATTACTTAACTGAGTCTATCTTTATTCTTGAGGAAGAAGAAGGAGAATTCCTTCTTTCAGAATTTAAGAGAGAAATAGAACTTTTGAGAAAAACTATTGACTACATAGAAGTCAGACTTATCCTTACTGAAGAGATTGATAAGAAGAATGCAATAGTCACAATACATCCTGGAGCAGGCGGGACGGAAAGCCAGGATTGGGCTCAGATGCTACTGCGAATGTACTTAAGATGGGCTGATCGCAAAGGATACAAAACTGAGATGATGGATCTTCAAGCAGGTGATGAGGCTGGCATTAAAGATGCCACATTCTCCATAATTGGAGACTATGCCTATGGCTATATGAAAGCCGAAGTTGGAGTCCATAGACTGGTAAGAATATCTCCCTTCGATGCTAATAAAAGGAGACATACATCCTTTGCTGCCGTTCTTGTATATCCTGAGATTGATGATGATATCGCTGTTAAAATAAACGAGGACGATCTAAAGGTAGAAACTTTTAGAGCTTCAGGTGCTGGAGGTCAACATGTAAATAAGGTCTCCTCCGCTGTTCGTATCACCCATATCCCTACAGGTATTGTTGTCTCTTCCCAGAGCGAAAGATCTCAATTAAGAAATAAAATTACTGCTATGAGGATTCTTAAAGCAAAGCTTTATGATTTGCAGTTGAGGGAGAAGGAGAGAAAACTGGAAAGCTTAGTGGGAAATAAAAAGGACATCTCTTGGGGAAATCAGATAAGGTCATACATATTGCAGCCCTATAGACTTGTGAAAGATCATAGGACAGGTATGGAAGTTGGAAATGTGGAAGCTGTTTTGGATGGGGATATAGATATCTTTATAAATGTTTACTTGAGGTTGATCCGTAAAAGTTAGTCTTTTATTAGTTATTCCAGAGGAATTATGCAGTTTTCTGTCGATCTCTTTCTATTATTATATAGTTCTTTGTTTATGTAATTGTAGTAATGTTTCTGTTAGTATGTTCATATTCTTAAAAAAATGTTGTTTTGTTTGATCTCTTCCTTTATTAAATAGTACTTTTTTTTGTAATAATCTTGTAATTTTTGTTTTAATTGCTATTATATAGTTTTTAATTAAAAATTATGGAACTAATAATATAGACTTTTTTTCATTTTAATTAACTGAGTTATTGACATTTGTTTATAAGGTGTTAATAACTTGGAATTTACTTCTTAGAGATGGAACTATCTGTTATTTGGAAAAATATTCTATCTAAAATAGAAGAAAAAGTGGGAAGTAGCGTCTTCGATCTGTGGTTTAAACCCATGAAGTTAGTATCTGTAGATGAGAAGAATATTGTTATTGAGGTTCCGAACAAATTTTTTAAAGAATGGATAGACGATTATTATCCCAATATTTTAGAGGGAGTTGTAAATGAAGTAGTTAATAGAAACTTGGAGACCAAATTCTTAATTGCAGACAAAGAAGACCCAAAATTAAAAAAGAGCTTAAAGGCTCTTCAAAGCAGAAAGGAGTGGCTTACTGAAAGAGGTATCCATCTAAATCCAAAATATACTTTTGAAACTTTTGTAGTGGGGAATTCTAATCAACTTGCAAACGCTGCAGCAAGGAAGGTCGCTGAGAATCCGGGTTTCTCTTATAATCCCCTTTTTATATATGGAGGGGTCGGTTTAGGGAAGACCCATTTATTAAATGCTATAGGAAATTTAGTATTAGACAACGATCCTTCTAAAGCTGTTTGTTATTTGTCTTCTGAACAGTTTATAAATGAGGTTATTTACTCATTGAGAAATGATAGGATGTCAGAGTTTAAGCAGAAATATAGAAATCTTGACATATTGCTTATTGACGACATTCAGTTTATAGCTAATAAAGTTGCTACTCAAGAGGAGTTTTTTCATACTTTTAATGCTCTTTATGAAAAACAGCGTCAGATTGTTATCTCGAGTGATAGGGCGCCCTTAGAGATTTCTGATATCACTGATAGGTTGAGGTCGAGGTTTAGCATGGGACTTATAGTGGATGTTCAGGTTCCTGATATAGAAACCAAAGTTGCTATAATTTACAAAAAAGCGGAAAAAGAAGGCATTTCGATACCTGAGGATGTTGCCTATTTTTTAGCGACAAGAATAAAGTCTAATATTAGAGATATTGAGGGCTGTCTAATTAAATTGGGAGCCTATTCTTCCCTAACTAAGATTCCCATTAGCTTAGAGATGGCAAAGACTATTTTAAAGGAGCTTATTCCAGATGAAGAAAAACCCATTACTGTTGAACTTATTCAAAAGGCAGTTTGTGAATATTTTGGTTTAAAGATACAGGACATGAAGTCAAAGAGAAGAACTAAGGATTTGGCAAATGCTCGGCAAATAGCTATGTACTTGTCGAGGAATTATACAAAGCTTTCATTGACAGAGATAGGTGAGTTTTTTGGAGGTAAGGAGCATGCCACGGTAATTCATGCTTGCAAACAGATTGAAAAGAAAAAGATGGATGAAGAGAGTACTAATAGGGCGATTGAGACCATTAAGAAAAGGCTTAGCTTAGTTTGAGTATTTCTATGATAATTTTACTTTGGAAACTTTGTGCTTAATGAAAGGTTCTTAAAGGTATTTAATGTTTGGGGAGGAGATATGAAAATAAAGGTCCAAAAGGATCTATTGCAGAAGAAGCTGTCTAATATTCAAGGGATACTTGATAAGGGGGGATCCTTATTGATATTAAATCATTTCTTGCTTAATGTAAATAAAGAGTGGTCCTTTATAATGGCTACAGATCTTGAGACTGCCTACAGGGAAAAGATTGATGTTGAAATAGAAGAAGAAGGGAAGTTGTGTATACATGGAAAAAAGTTATACGATTTCATAAGGGAATTAGAAGGAACTGTATCCCTTGAAAGCATAGATGGAAACTGGTTGAAAGTTTCTTCTGGTAAAAGTTATATAAAGCTTGCCTGTTTGCCTCCTGAGGATTATCCTATCTGGCCTACCTTAGAAGGGGATTTGGAGATGAGCCTTTCTGCTTCAGAACTAATCAAACTCATAGAGAGAACTCTTTACGCCGTTAAAGATATAGATTCAAGGCTATTTTTGAGGGGTTTGCTCTTTAGGATAACTGGTTGGGGGGTATTGACTGTAGTGGGGACAGATACTCATCGTCTCTCTGTAGCAAGTGGTCCTGTAGTAATAGAAAAGGGAATTCACATTGAAGGGAATGTGGATGTACTTCTATCGAGAAAATCGATATCTGAGGTAAAGAAAGCTTTAAGTCAAGAATCTGATATGTTGAGTGTTATTGTTGGCAGGAATCACGTATGTTTTAGGGTAAAGGATAAGGAGTTTCTTATCAGGCGCGTTGAGGGAACATTCCCAAATTATGAGCAGGTGATACCCATAAATTTTGAAGGTGAAGCTTTTATAGGCAGGGATGAGTTTATTAGAGCTTTAAAGAAGGTTTCTATTCTAAGTAAAGAGAAAGGATATGCTGTCCGTATTACTATGGAGCCTAATCTCATGACTATATCTGCGAGTGACCCCGATTATGGAGAGGCCTATGACGAAATAGGCATAGGTTATGAAGGGAAGCCTTTAATGATAGCTTTGAATGCACAGTATCTTTTAGACTCCTTGCTGACTATGTCTTCCGATAGAGTCTTATTTAAGTTTAATAGCCCTTCTAGTGCAACTATGTTACAGGAAGAAGGAACTGAAAGTTATAAGTGTGTAGTCATGCCTTTAAGGCTTTAACTTTTAAACCCTATAATCTTGAGGATTTATAAAGGTATGGAGAGAAATAGTAGTAATATAAAGACAGAAAATCTTATCACGGAAGAAGCTGAAAAGGTTTATGGTGCTGAAGAGATAAAGATATTAAAGGGGCTCGATGCAGTTAGGATGCGGCCGGCTATGTACATTGGCTCTACAGGTATGGAGGGACTCCATCATTTGGTATATGAAGTGGTAGACAATAGTGTGGATGAGGCTTTGGCAGGTTATTGCTCATCTATTGAGGTAGTTCTTCATATTGATAATAGCTGTTCCGTGGTAGACAATGGAAGGGGCATCCCTGTTGAACCCCATCCAGAGGATGAGAAAGGAAGGACGGCGGTAGAGATAGTTTTAACTGAGCTCCATGCAGGAGGTAAATTTGAATCTAAAGCATATAAGATCTCTGGTGGTTTACATGGTGTTGGTGTTTCTGTTGTTAATGCCCTTTCGGAGTGGCTTGAAGTAGAAATTAGGCAGAATGAGCAAGTCTATAAACAGAGATTTGAAAGGGGGGTACCAGTTACTCCTCTTTTAGTTGTTGGGAGAACTAAAAATAGAGGTACAAAGATCAGATTTAAACCAGACCCTTTAATCTTTGAATCGATAGAATTTAGTTATGATGTTTTAGTACAAAGGCTGAGGGAGTTAGCTTTTTTGAATAGGGGTCTTCAGATATCGATTTTAGATGAGAGAAATGAACGCTCCCAGACTTTTTATTATGAGGGAGGAATAGTTTCCTTTGTTAAACATTTGAATAAGAATAAGATACCTCTACATCCTGAGCCTATATATATAGAAGGCCGTAAAGAGGGTGTAATTGTAGAGATAGCACTACAGTACAATGATGGATATACTGAGAGTATTTATACTTTTGCTAATAATATAAATACAAGAGAAGGGGGAACACATCTTGTAGGATTTAAAACTTCTTTGACGAGGACAGTAAACAATTATGCTATCACATCAGGAATGTTAAAAGACTTTAAGGAGGGGCTCTCGGGAGAGGATATTAGAGAAGGCTTGGCAGCAGTTGTAAGTGTAAAGCTACCATCTCCACAGTTTGAAGGTCAGACTAAGATGAGATTAGGTAATAGTGATGTTAAAGGTATAGTGGAGACGATATCAAATGAAGCTCTCTCTACTTATTTTGAAGAGAATCCAAGTGTAGCGAGAAAGATTGTTGAGAAAGCAATTCAAGCCGCAAGAGCTAGGGAAGCAGCGAGAAAGGCAAGGGAATTGACAAGAAAGAAGGGGCTTTTAGAAGATACGGGGTTACCTGGTAAATTAGCTGACTGTTCAGAGAAAAGCCCTGAAAGATCTGAGATCTTTATTGTTGAAGGTGATTCTGCAGGAGGATCTGCAAAACAGGCAAGGAACAGACTTTTCCAAGCTATACTACCTTTAAGAGGTAAAATTTTAAACGTAGAAAAGGCTCGATTTGATAAGATGTTGAGTTCTGAGGAAATAAAGCTTCTAATAACTGCTTTGGGAACTGGTATAGGGGAGGACTTCGATATAGCGAAATGCCGCTATCACAAAATTATAATAATGACGGATGCTGATGTAGATGGAGCTCATATAAGGACACTTCTACTTACTTTTTTCTTCAGGCAGATGATTCAGTTGATAGAGAGAGGTTATCTATTTATAGCTCAACCTCCCCTTTACAGGGTTAAACGTGGTAAATCTGAACGTTATATACAGAATGAAAATGAACTATTGAACATGCTTTTTGAATTATCTGCCGAAGAAATAGAGATACATTCTCCTAAAGGCACTCTATGTGGTAAGGAGGTAGTCTCCTTTTTAAAAAAGGCTTATAGCTATAGTAGATTGATGGATTCACTTAAGAAAAGACGTCGTGACCCACAGATAATCTCCTTTCTGCTTGAGAAGGATCTTCGGAGAGATAACTTTAAAACCAAAGAATCTCTTATCCAATTATTGGAGGAGATGAAAAGTAGGCTTGGTGGATTGAGGCACGAGGAGATGGTTTTTGACGAGGAGACCCAAACATATCATGTGGAGATAAAAAGGCAGGGGTTTAAGATAAACCTTTCAAGCCTTTTTATTCAATCTACCGAATATAAAGAGTTGGCAGGACTGCATAAACAATTAGTCGAAACCCTCTCTTCACCTCCCTATGAGATCTCTCTAAAGGGGCAGAAGAAAAGGGCAGAAACTATCGAGGAACTCTGTCAGCTTGCTATAGACTCTGCGAAGAGAGGATTGGTGATACAAAGATATAAGGGTTTGGGTGAGATGAATCCAGATCAACTATGGGAGACCACTATGGATCCTTTGAAGAGGACTCTTTTACAGGTAACTATTGAAGATACAGTCAAAGCTGATGAAATCTTTACTGTTTTAATGGGAGACCAGGTAGAACCTCGTAAGGAGTTTATTATTAAACATGCTATGGAGGCTAAGAATATTGATATATAATCTGGGCTCCTATGCTTAGGCTTTTAAATCCCTTCGAGTTTTTGTATTATCTGGGCTCTTCTCTAAAAAAGAATTATCTCTTTTCAAGGCGTAAGAGGCTTCCTAATAAAGTTATAAGTGTAGGCAACATAACCACTGGGGGAACAGGAAAAACACCTGCTACCATTGCTCTCGCCCAAGAGGCAAAAAGAAGGGGATTCGAACCTGTCATCTTGACTCGTGGTTATAAAGGTAGAGCCAAAAAACCAGTTTTAATAAATTTTCCTCACTCCATCTCCACAGAAAAGCTATCGCCATTATTGGTGGGAGATGAAGCTTTTATGATGTCAAAGAAGATCCCAGAGATTCCCATTGTGAAGTTTCACGATAGATATATTGGTGCTCAGTTAGCGTTGGATAAGCTATCTAAAGATTCTGCTAATCGAGTAATATTCATATTGGATGATGGCTTTCAGCAGTGGGGTCTTTTCTTAGATATAAATATACTACTTATTGACGGATTGAACCCCTTTGGCAACCGCAGACTATTGCCTTTTGGAAAGCTTAGAGAATTGCCTGAAGAGGTTAAGAGAGCAGATATAATTGTGATAACAAAAATAAAAAATGAAGGACTCCTCAAGGAGCTTAGACAGTTAAATCCTAATTCTTTAGTTTTTAACTCTAAGTATGAAATAAGGGATGTTAAGAATATTAAGGGGGATAGCTTTTCTCCTCTGTCTTTACGGAATAAGAGAGTATATGCTTTCTGTGGGATAGCTGAACCAGCTTCTTTTAAGGCTTTGATTTCTTCAGTTGGAGCAGAGATAGTTTATTTAAAGAGTTTTTCTGACCATTATATATACAAAGAAAGGGATCTCGATAGTATCCTTAGACACGCTAAAGAGCTTAAAAGTGATTATATAATGACTACAGAGAAGGATATAATCAAGGTCTCAGAACTGACCTCTTTTAGTGGGATTCTCTATCTCGATATTTACTTTTCCATAGATGAGGCTTTTTATGATGAGGTTTTTAAACTCATCGGTTAATTATTTTTAGCAAATTTCGTGCTTGGATAAAGATGTCTATATACTCTTTACTTCGATAATCTTTATAAGTATTCAGGTGTGGTGTGAATGTGTCCTTTTTAAAAATCAGGGTGACCTCAGCGAATATTCCTCTCTTTAAATATATTCTATGGGAGTAGTCTTTTGTGGTAGCAAGAACTATCTTTGCAGGTGTCAAATACCCTGGATCGAGATTAACATTCCTCTTTTTATTTGTGGAGAGTTCTTTTTCTATTTGGTTTGTGATTATCTTTATATCTGCAATTGAATCTTGCTCGATAAGGTCTTTAAAGAAGATGAATCTTCTAAATATATTACTCCCTAATTCCTCTTGATAATAGTCTGAGAAGTTCCATTCCATAGATGGAGTTATCATCGCTATCTCTCCAAAGTGTGATTTTAATTGTTGGAGAGACTTAATATAATAGTCATCTTTGTAATAGAGTATTCCAACAAAAAGGAGAGCTTTTGCTGGAAAGTGAGGTTGTCCCATCTGAAATCAAAATTACTCCGATGCGAGTTGATCGAGTGCCATCTTCATTATAGGTGAATCCCAATTTAGGGGTCCGACGATTTTTTCCCTTATTATTCCTTTTTTGTTAATTATAAAAGTCTCTGGAATGCCGCCTATTCCATATTTCAGAGCAACATTTTTGTCATCTATTAAGACCGGAAAGTCAAGACCGTTCTTTTTAAGATATTCTTCTACGTTGGAGGGGTCATCTTTATATAAAATGGTTATGTAGACAATATTGGGGTCTTTGTTAGATCTAAGTAATTTTTGGATAGAGGTGTTTACTAATTTGCACGATTCACACCAGGTTGCCCAAAAATTTAGTAGAACCACCTTCCCTCGTAAGTCAGAGAGCTTCCAATGGTTTTGATAGATATCCTTTAGTTCAAAGGGGGGAGCGTCAAGACCAATAGCTGCCTTTTCTGAAATGTTTTCTTTATCCTTTTGAAGAAGATAGATGGTGAAAAGACCTATAGTAAAAATTATAAATAATATTACAGTTTTTTGTTTCATTTTAATTTTAACCCTGTACCTGTATACGAGATACAGGGTCTGCTAAGAAGGTGTAAAAGCCCTTAATTATAGGTTAATAGGAGAGATTCTTCTACCTCTTTAAAGACAATTGTGTCATTTTGAAGATCTACTTGTATAAGTCGGTTACCTTTGAAGGTACCTTTGAGTATCTCTTCTGAAAGGGCATCTTCAATCTCTTTGGCTATAGCTCTCCTAATAGGTCTTGCCCCGTAAGTTGGTTGATAATATTTTTTCAGTAACCACTCCTTTACCTCTAAGGAAACTTTAATCATCAAGTCGTGTTCTATTAATTTTTTGTTAGTCTCATTAATTAGTAGATCGATTATTGCAAGTAGATGGTCCTTTTCGAGGGGGTGAAAGACGATAATTTCATCTACACGATTTAAAAACTCGGGATTGAAGGTTTTTTTCAATTCTGAAAGTACATTATCCTTTATCTTAGAGTACATGTTGTCGAATGAATCCCTGTGGAATCCGAGAGGGGTTGCTTTTTCTATCAACCTTGCACCTAAATTTGAAGTCATGATGATTATTGTATTTCTGAAATTGATCTTTCTTCCAAAACTATCTGTTATAACACCTTCATCGAGTATCTGTAATAAGATATTGAAGACATCTTGATGTGCCTTTTCAATTTCATCAAAGAGTATAACAGAATATGGTCTCTTTCGAACTTTTTCTGTTAATTGTCCACCTTCTTCATAGCCTACATAACCTGGTGGTGCCCCGATTAGTCTTGAGACGTTAAATCTCTCCATATACTCTGACATATCTATCTTGATCAGGGAATTTTCATCATTAAACATGAATTCTGCAATAGCCTTTGCAAGCTCAGTTTTCCCTACCCCGGTAGGTCCTAAGAAGAAGAAAGAGCCAATGGGTCTGTTCTTGGACTTTAAACCGGCTCTTGAACGCCTAATTGCTTTGGAGACAGCCTTGATTGCTTCATCTTGCCCAATAATTCTGTTATGGAGGATTTCTTCCATCTTCAAAAGTTTTTCTGCCTCTGTCTCTTCTATTTTGTTTAAAGGAATTCCTGTCATCTTCGATACTGTATAGGAGATATCTTCTTCTTCTACAACAGCGATTTCATTTGTTAGCGAGTCCTTCCATTTTTTGAACTGAGCCTCATAGGCTTTTCTTATCCTATCTTCGTGTTCTTTAATCATCTGAACTTTTCTAAGATCAGGCATCCTCATGTAGATAGCTTTCTCTTTACTTAGCTGAATGAGCTCCGTTTCCATCTCCTTCAATTCTTGAGGCATACTCGTTCTTTTTAGTTTTAGGCGTGAACTCGTTTCATCAATTACATCTATAGCTTTATCGGGCATATATCTGTCTGTTATATATCTGTCGGAAAGCTTTGCAGCAGCAATCAGAGCTCCATCGGTTATCTTTACTTTGTGATGTTTCTCGTATTTTTCAGCTAATCCGCGTAAAATTTCTATGGTAACTTCTACTGAAGGTGGTTGAATGTAGATGGGTTGAAATCTTCTTTCTAAAGCGCCATCTTTCTCGATATGCTTTCTATATTCATCGGGAGTTGTTGCACCGATGCATTGTAATTCACCCCTCGATAGGGCTGGTTTTAACATGTTTGAAGCATCTACGGACCCCTCAGCAGCTCCAGCTCCAATGAGGGTATGGAATTCGTCGACAAATAGAATAACGTTTTCAGATTGCTGGATCTCTCTGAGAATGGCTTTTAGTCTTTCCTCAAATTGCCCCCTATATTTAGTGCCGGCAATCAAAGCGCCAAGATCTAAAGAGATAATTCTCTTTCCTATAAGGCTGTCGGGCACATCGCCATTTATTATTTTTTGTGCGAGACCTTCAACAATTGCAGTCTTTCCGACCCCAGGTTCTCCTACTAAAGCAGGATTATTCTTTAATCTTCTTCCCAACACTTGGAGAACTCTTTCGATCTCGTCTTCTCTTCCAATTACTGGGTCGAGTTTACCCTCAGCTGCAAGCATTGTGAGGTCTCGGCCGAATTCGTCTAAGGCTGGTGTGGCAGTTCTTCTTCGCTCTCTTTGGTGACTTTGGGTAAACTGGGGTTTAACGGCTAAGTTTATAGTGAGCTGTCTTGCTCCAAGTAGGTTAGCTCCAAGATTTCTTAAAATCTTACCAGCTATCCCTTCATCTTCTCTTATTAAGCCTAATAAAAGGTGTTCACTCCCAATGAAGTTATGTCCTAAAAGTCGTGCTTCTTCTATGGCAAGTTCTAAGACCTTTTTTGCTCTAGGAGTAAAGGGTATGTCGTTGAAGGTGATAAGATTGCTCCCCGCTGGGAGATTCCTTTCTACTTCATATTTTATTTCTTCTATGGAAAGTCCCATTTTTTTAAGAATGTGAACTGGTATGCTATCTTCTTCTCTTAAAATAGCTAAAAGAAGATGCTCAGTACCTAAATAGTCGTTATTCCTCCTTTCAGCTTCTTCTTTAGCATATATGATAATCTTTCTTCCTCTTTCTGTGAATTTTTCAAACATTTTGTTCTCCTTAAATAATGACTATATAATTAGATTTTAATTGTCTTATATCTTTATTGTCAACATTTTGAACTCTAAGGAGTTTGTTAGCAAGAAGGATGCCAATAATGTAGACTAAGTATTAATTAAATGGAGGGTTGATCCTTTAAAGTGGTAGATAAGCCTTTGGATTTAAGTCAAAAGATACTAAGTTGCCCGATAAGAAATGGTGGAAGCCAGCGGCTGCTATCATTGCGGCATTGTCTGTGCAAAGAGATAGAGAGGGAAGGTAAAGTTTAAGTTCATGGCTACTTGCTAACTCTTTCATTTCTGTCCGTAGTTCGCTATTTGCTGCAACTCCGCCAGATAATACAATTTTTTTGATTTTGTATTTCGATGAAGCCCATTCAACTTTTTTTACTAAGACTTCTATTACGGCTTTTTGAAAGGAGGCACAGATGTCTTTAACCACTTGCTGGTCGAGGTTGTTTATCATGTTATTTTCTGGTTGTTGACCCCTTTGTTGGTCTGATGATTTTGACATAAGTTCTTGAAACTTTAATTTAATAGAAGTTTTGATTCCGCTGAAACTAAAATCGAATGTATCTGGTAGATATGCCCGAGGGAAGTTAAAGGCATTACTTTTGCCCTCTTTTGCTAATTTATCGATTATGGGGCCTCCTGGATAACCAAGTCCTAAAATCTTTGCCACTTTGTCGTAGGCTTCTCCTGCGGCATCATCTCTTGTACGTCCAATTTCGATATATTTGCCGAATCCTTCGATAAGGTATAGGCAGGTATGTCCTCCTGATACGACCATAGCAATAAAGGGGAAGTCTAGATCATTATATTCGAGGAAGACAGAAAAAATATGACCCTCAAGGTGGTTGACAGCAACTAAAGGGATTTTAGTTGCGTAGCTGAAAGCTTTTGCAAAACAACATCCAACAAGTAGTGAGCCAATGAGTCCAGGGCCGTGACAGACTGCTATAAAATCTATATCTTTTGGTGTTACTTTTGCCTCTATTAAGGCTTCTTGAACAACTGGTACAATCATCTCGATATGTCTACGCGAGGCAAGTTCTGGAACTATACCGCCATATTTCTTATGAATAGGGGCTTGTGAGGATACAATATTCGATAGTATCCTTTTGCCATCAAGAACTACAGCGGCTGAGGTGTCATCACAGGAGGTATCTATTCCAAGACATAACATGGAAATCTAAATCCCTCCATAAGCATGAAGTCCACTCAACAATAAATTTACGCCAAGATAAGTAAAGATGGTGCTAAAGAACCCTATTACCGCTACTATTGCAATCTTCTTCCCTCTCCAACCTCTAAGCAAACGAGCGTGGAGATAAAAGGCATAGACGAACCATGTTATAAGAGACCATGTCTCTTTTGGATCCCAGCTCCAATATCTTCCCCAGGCTTGATCTGCCCAGATAGCACCGAAGATTAGACCGCCGAGGGTAAAAACGGGGAATCCTATTGCAATGTTTTTGTAAGTAAGCTCATCTACGAAGCTATCATTGAGTGAAAAGGATTGAATAAGCTTTTTGAGTATATAACCAAACCTCCATACTGAAAAAATAATAAGAAGAGAGAAAATAATACTTAGGGCAACTACTAATTTAGATTCATTTCTGAATGTTGCTTTGAGAAGAAGACCTTTGGTAAGGGATTCTTTGCCAGCAGGGATTGCTTTGAAAACTATGTAATCGACAGCTAAGGCGATCAAAATGATAGTAAATAGACCAACTGTTATAGTCCAAAAGATATAGGCTCCACTTCTCCTATTATCAGTTGTAAGTATGAGGTATATGAGAGCAGTAGCAAAAGAAATCGCAAAGGTTGCATAGGCAATAAAACTTAGGGTTACATGAGCTAAAAGCCAATTGCTTTGAAGAGCCGGGATAAGGGGATGGATATCCTTAGACATGCCTGATATGTCAATAAAGGCTAAGGCTATACCTGCTATTGGAGTGACGAAAGCACCAAAAGACTTGTTTTTATATTTAAACTCAATTATGAGATAGGCTAAGATGGTACACCATATAAAGAATATCAGTGACTCATAGAGATTTGTTAGTGGAATAGAGCGTAGTAAACCCATCTGCATCAAGTCATTAAACTCTTTCCATCTCAACCCAAAGGCGACGGTGTGGGATAAAAACCCTAATAAGGTTAAAGTTGTAGCAATTTGACCGATAAAATTTTGTTTAAAAGCTAAGTATGTAATGTATGTAACCATCGCAATCATATAAGCGATAGTCGATATTCCAAAGAAGAGAGAACTATCCATTAAACCTCCGGAAATTTTTTGAATTAAGGGTTTAGCTTTTTATAATGCCAATGAGTTTATCTAATTTTTGTTCAAAGGCTGTTTTATATTTGTTAGTCGTTCCATAAATCGAGACTTTTGTATTTTTACCTTTATCATCGATCAGCTTAATCCATATTCTTGAATGACTTTTGAAAAAGGCTATGTAAAGCCCTATGCTCATTAATAAGAAGCCGAGGTATACTAACCATACGCCTGGGTCTTTTCTGACTTGTAGTCCTGTGTATTGAGATTTCCAAAGGTCTTGAAACTCTATTACTCCGTGGGGAACAATCCATGTCTCGGGATATCTCCTTAATATCCATTGATTATAAAGAGGCTTTTTATCTTCTGTAAATTCAATAAAGACGGCTGGATTATTCATTGTTTCTGCATAGGTGAATAATCTGCCTCTTCTGTCGATAGCTAAAGCAGGGCTAAAGTCTGAGATTAAGCCCTTTATGTTGGTATCTGGTATAGTAAAAGATTCACCGAACTTTAAGGATACTTCTTCTGTTTTGCCAGATTTTTTTGAGGTAATACGGAATTTGAAGAGAGATTCCATGGAAGGAGAGAAACCATAACTTGACTGGTAAAAGGTTATGCCTTTATATTTAAGAGGTTCATTGACTGCTATAGTTTTTTTCAAAATCTCTTTGCCATTTTCGATTATAGTTAAAGCAGTTGTAAAAGCCTTTGGAGTATCTGTATTTTCATAAAATATTACATCGAAGTCATCACATCTAATCTCAAATCCCAAAGGAACCTCTTTTTCATTTCTTAAATAGATAACCGATGATTGAGTGCCTTCTAAGAGGTTAAGATACCCATTGAAACCAAAGTAGATACCTATTACTGCTCCTATAAGGATAAGTAGTAAACTTAAATGGGTAATGTAAATTCCTAATCTGCTGTATTTGTTTTTTTCGGCAAATATTTGTATTGTCCCATCGAGGGTGTTGTGATGGATTCTGTATCCCGCCCTTTTTAGGAGGGAGATAGTTTCCTCTTGAAGTTTTGTAAAATCTTTTTGGGCAATAAACTCTCTTTTAATAGGTAATAACTTTAGGTGTTCATCGGTAAGAAAAGAAGGGTTTTCTTTTAGTAAACTTAAGATTTTTGGTAGCCTTTCAAAGGAACATACTAAGAGGTTAGCTGCGAAAATAAAGAGAAGAGAAATGAACCACCAGGATCGATACATATCGGTAAATCCTAAAGCATCTATTATTTTATAGATTGTTGGTGCTGCTGATTCTCCAAACAATCTTGAGAGGATTAGAATGTTTCTTTGTGGTTCTGCCTGTTGTTCGATTATGGTTCCTATAATGGAGGTTATCGAGATCAGAGCGAAGACAATGACGGCAAAGGTAACAGACGATAATAGATTCCAGACTTGATCAATGAAGGTAACCTTATTTGTTTGTTCTTTTTTAGTTTTATTCATCTTTTTTATGTTTTAAGCAAAATAGACTAAAAGCTCTCTGCCTTTGGTAAAATCTAAATTAAGCTTTCCTTTAAAGCATCCAAATCTTTTCTTTTTAAGAAATGGATCTATAAAATCTTCTCTTGCCAAGGATGATTAGAAAAAATTAAAAGACAGGAGAAAGCTATCTAAATATAATAAGATATTAATTTTATATTATTCAAGCTTTAATCTTCCCTTCTATTCACTATATTTCTTTACAAGATTAGATCCATAAAGGAAGAAAATCAAAGCATACACAATCAATACTGCGATAGAGATAAGACCTTCGCTGTCAATTTGAGTTTTTCTAATTGCAATGTTGGTGTGGGTAAGAGGAAAGATATAAATAATAGCTTTGATTAAAAGGGGTAGGTTATCGATTGGAAAGAATGTACCGCTGAAAAAGGCCATCGGTATGATAAAAAAATTTGAGTAAGTGGCCGTATCCTCATGTGATTTTGTTTTCATACCGGCTATGATACCTAAGGAGGCGAATAAAAAGCAGTTGATAAGTAGAATTATTATGAAGAGTGGAGTAATGTGAAATTCGGAGGCAGACAAAAAACCCACAATAATAATTAACATCGAAGCAAAAAGACCTTTAGCCATTCCAGCTAACACCTCGCCAATGGTAATAGAAGAAGCCTTTATAGGTGCTTGGATATATATCTGAAAGGTTTTGAAGTATATTCTGTTAAGATTTAGATTACTTGAAACCCAGGTATAAGAATTATTCATAGAGCTCATGGCGACTAAACCAGGTAGTAAAAAGCTCAAATAGTCACTTCCTTCAATTTTTACATCTCTGCCTAATCCAAAGCCGAAGGCAAGTAGATAAATTATAGGTATAACCATAGCAGAGAAGATGTAACCAAGTCTTAGGAGTTTTCTCCGAAAGTGTAACATTTCCCTAAGAAATATGGGATACCATCCTAAGTTCATGATTAAATTCTTTCTCCAGTTATTTTTATAAAGACATCTTCAAGGTTAGACTTTCTGATGGTTATTGAACAGTTACTCAGTTTTGATGCAAATTCATGAGCTTCATCACGGCTTTTGAAAATATGTTGAGATAAATGTCCTTCATCATCGATGATATCGACCACATACCTACCAACGATTGTTTTAAGATTATCGGGGGTATCTACAGCTATTAATTTCCCCCTCGATAGAATACCTATAGTGTCACATAACGCTTCAGCCTCTTCAATATAATGGGTAGTTATGATAACAGTTCTACCTTCGATCTTTGTCTTTCTAATAATATCCCACATCTGTCTTCTTATTTGCGGATCAAGTCCTATCGTAGGCTCATCTAAGAATAGTATAGATGGTTGTGGAAGTAAAGCCCTTGCGAGTAATAGCCTCCTTTGCATTCCGCCAGAGAAGTGATTAACTATTGAATCCTTCCTGTCCCACAACCCAACCATTTTTAATAGGTTTTCTATTTTGTTGTCTAAATTTTTCACTTGATGTAACATTCCATATATTAAAAGGTTTTCCCGGGCAGTCAATTCTCTATCGAGATTGTTTTCTTGTGGGACGACCCCTATACGTTTTTTAATTTCTATGGGGTGCCTATTGATATCAAAGCCTTCAATTATACATCTGCCACTGTCAGGTTTTGAAAGAGTAGTTAGTATTTTAATTATTGTAGTCTTCCCAGCTCCATTAGGTCCTAACAGACCAAAAACTGATCCTCTCTCTATCGTAAAGGATACATTATCGACTGCTGTGATTTGCCCTTTTGGGGTAGGATAAGTTTTAGTTAAGGCTTCTATTTTGATCATTTTTAAAGCTTGTTGATCTATGCTCTAAAGAAACTTTGCATAAAATATATTTTATATTTGATAAAGGCTTAAGTAGGTTTTTTTTCGTATTCACAAAGTGAAAAAAAAGACATAGACTAAACCTAATTTCAGTTGTGAAGTCAATATAAATATATTTTATCATTATTATATTGGCTAAGGTGTTTTTAGGAGGATAATCATAAATTATAAAGATACACTATAAAGACTCTACTAATAGGGTGGGCTAAAAATCGAAAGAATTATATCTTATCAAATTAGGAAATGATATTTCGATTCTCAGTTTAGAGCGACTAACTTCCCATGCTGCTTCTTTGATCTTAGCGATAAAGTCTGCGCAGGTTCTAAAGATATAAAGATCGGGGGTCGAAAAATTTAAATTAGAGGTTGAGACTACGAGATAGTCTCTAATATTAGTGGATCTATTAACAGTGTTTGGTGGTGACATTAGTTTATAAGAGTTCTTGCTTAGCTATCAACTTTTTTAGGACTTTTATGATGTCTCTCTGCTATTATAGATTTAGTCATTGACAGGTTTCTTGCATAAAACTGCCCTTGATCTGACAGAAAAATCTTTTTCAAATAGAAGACTTTTAAATATGCTTGGAATCTTTGTAAGATATTGTTTTTACAAAGGTTTTTGTTAATAATTCATTATTATAATTTCATAATAATTATTTATTGATGAAATTCTTGACAAAAGATTGTGGGTATGGTAATGTTTTGACCGAATTGTTTTATTTTAAGCAAGATAAAGCTTTAGAGTTCCAAAAAATTAAAATATCATAACGAAAATAATTGGAACGGAGGAGAAGGTCTATATGTTAGAATTTAACCAATGGTATTTTGTCCTCGTTGCAAATTTTATAATCTTATATTTTATTCTGAGTTCTCTGTTACTCAAACCTTTGGCTAAGCTTTTTAAGGAGAGAGAGGAGGCTATAAAGAGCGCCCTTGAAGAGGCAAAGTCTATGAACACCAAAAAGGATGAAAGGATTGCTCAAATAAATGCTGAGCTTCAAGAAGCAAGGAAGAAAGCAAAGGAGATATATAATTCTTATCGTGATGCAGGGGTCTCTCATCAGGCAGAGGTTCTTCGAAAGGCAGAAGAAGAGGCTGTTGCTATGATTGAGAAGGCACGACAAGAATTGAAAGCTGAAACGGAAAAAGCAAGAGCTCTTTTAAGAGCAGATTTGGAAAAATTTTCAGAAGAAATTGTCAGAAAGTTGGTGAAAGTATGAGGAAGGAGTTAGTTATCAGTAAGCTTAGGGTTATGAAAAATACATTTCTTTTTGTTATTTTCTTTTGTCTTATTGTTTCTGTTTCCTTTGTTAGTGCTGCAGGACCTGCAACGGAAGAAGGTCCCATGGCTTGGGTTTGGCGGATATTGAATTTTGCTATACTCGTTTTTCTTCTTGTGAAGTTTGCCGGGAAACCTTTGAAGAATTTTTTAAAACAAAGGTCTGAGATGATCGAGAAGAGCATTAAGGATGCTCAGGAAGCTAAAGAGATAGCTAAGAAGGCTCTTGAAGAGGTTGAACAGAGGCTGAAATTAAAAGATAAAGAGGTAGCTGAAATTTTGGAGGTTGCTAAGACTTCTGGTGAGGAAGAGCAGAAACGTCTTATTGAAGATGCTGAGAGGTTAAAGACAAAGATTTTAGAGCAAGCTAAGGCTAACATAGAGCATGAAGTAAAAATGGCTAAAGAGGCTATCAAAGCAGAAGCTGTTGAAGAAGCCATTAAATTGTCAGAAGAGAAAATTAAAAATAGATTGACAAGGGAAGATCATGATAAGATCTTACAAGATTCTATTAAATTATTAGGAGCGAGAAATTGAAAAAGGTTAAGGATGTTAAAAAATACGCTAAGCATTTTTTAAAGTCCATCGATTTAGACGAGGCGCCAAAGGCTATAGAGCAGTTAAAGGCAGTTGCAGCTTTGATGGAAAAGAATAAGAATTTTAAAACTCTTATGTTAAGCCCTCTTTTTAGTGAGTCAGATCGAGAAAATGCGATTGCTATACTTTCCCATCAATTGAAAATGTCAACAGAAGTTGCACAATATCTTAGCTACTTGTCTAAATTAATGCTCATAGGCTTTCTCAAAGAGATTGTCAAAGCTATAGTTTCTCTATATATGGAGATGAAGAAAAAGACTAAAGCAGTCATTATAACACCAGTAGAGATTAGCAAGAATTATGAAAAAGATTTGATTGCAACACTTTCACAGCTAACAGGCAAAGAAGTTGAGGTTGAATATGTCTTTGATCCATCTTTATTAGGTGGTGTCAGGATACAGGTAGGTAGCACTATGTATG
>JAOAEO010000079.1 GCA_026416735.1 Thermodesulfovibrionales bacterium | reverse complement strand
CAGATATATTGTTAACTTTTTCTGGTTCAGATAGGACATCAACAGAATAGTCGAGTTCCTTCAACTCATCTTCTCTTATAGGTGAAAATCGAGGATCCTGATTAGCTGCTGAGAAGGCATTTTTTACTATCTCTTCATATAAATTCGGCGCAGAAGGCATAAAAGTGCCTATACACCCTCTAAGAGTTCCTTTTTTTTTGATGCTCACGAAAACCCCTGCCCTTCTCTGCATTTCTAAAGGTATTTCGGGAGGGCTTTTAGGGAGTTTTTTATTTTTTGCGTATTCCTCTACAGTTTTTCTTGCAAGCTCAACATAAGGATGCAATTTATCTCTCCCTCGACATAGCATAATCAGCCATGGCAATGATTGTTTCTTTCTCTTCAGAATTGTTAAAGATTTCCAATTCTGCCTTGGCATCTCTTATGATTGCTTCGGCAATCCTAAGAGAATCTTCAATGGAGTTATACTTTTTGAAAAGTTTTATTATTCTTTCTTGATTTCTATGAAATTCTTCAGGCTTCTTGCCAACATTAGCTATTATTTCTTTGATCTCTTGACGCTCGTTATCTGTTGCAGATTTTAGTAATTGTATCAGAGGCATGGTTATTTTACCTTCTTCTAAGTCTTTACCGAGTTTTTTGCCAAGATTGTCCTCCTTCGCCATATAATCGAGTATATCATCTGCCATCTGAAAAGCAATGCCAGTTTTTAAACCAAAATTAGCAAGAGCATTTAAAAACTCATTGGGTTTGCCAGCCAAAATACCTCCTATTTTGCAGGCTGCAGAGATTAAAACCCCAGTTTTTGCAGAGATAATCTTAAAATATTCTTCCTCTGTGATCTCTGGATCTCCAATTTTATTTAGTTGCAATATCTCACCCTCTGTCATCTTGGTAGTGGCATTAGAGAGGGTCTCCATAATGCTCTGGCTTTTCTGTTCTACTGCAAGTCTCAAGGCATTTGAGTATAAATAGTCACCCACAAGAACTACAACCTGATTACCCCATAATATATGGGAGGCTGTCTTACCTCTCCTCGTCTGTGCACCATCTATGACATCATCATGTAATAAAGAAGCAGTATGGATCGCTTCAATTATAGCTCCTAAAATTCGACGATTTGCACCCTTGTAGTTACATAGATCTGCACTGAGTAACAGGAAAAGGGGTCTTATCCTCTTACCACCGCTATTCAAAATATATCTCCCAATCATGGGTATAAGATAGACTTCGCTCTGAAACATGGAGAGTAAATCCACTTCTACTTCTTTAAGTTCATCTGCATATTTAGCAAATATTTCGTTGACTTTCGACATATTATCTCACTTTTTCATAGGGTTTTAGTCTCAATGAATCGATATCGATATCTCTCGATATTAATTTTTTCAAGTCCCGAGGCTTAAAGACTCCCTTTTCTGTAAAAAACGCTGTGACATATTTAGAAGGAGTGATGTCGAAGGCTCTATTTATCACATTCACTCCTTCTGGTGCAATTCTCTTCCCACCAATAGTTGTAACCTCTTGAGGAGAACGCTCTTCGATAGGAATAAGATCTCCCCATTCGATACTGAAGTCAATACTACTTAAAGGTGCAGCGACATAAAAAGGTATATTATTCTCCTTACAAAGTACAGCTACTGTGTATGTGCCAATTTTATTAGCCACGTCACCCCTTTTTGTAGTCCTATCAGTACCTACTATAGCCAGATCGATTGTGCCTTGTCTCATCAAAGCCCCTGCTGAGCTATCGGTAATCAAAGTTACTGGTATATCTGTCTGTATCAATTCCCACGCTGTCAATCTCGCTCCTTGTAAAAGAGGTCTGGTTTCATCAACGATTACGTGGATATTCTTTCCTTGCTCTTTAGCTATAATCATTGGTGCAGTAGCTGTACCATATCCCCCCGTTGCAAGGCTACCGGCATTACAATGGGTGAGTATGGTATCGCCGTCCTTAATAAACTCAGCACCCCATTTGCCGATTGCCTTATTTATTTCTATGTCTTCTTGTAATATTTTGTTAGCTTCTTCAATTAATAAGTCCTTAAGTGTAGTTATCGTCTCTTCTCGATGAAGATTTAAGAAATCTCTCATTCTTTCGCAAGCCCATCTTATATTTACAGCCGTTGGTCTCGTTGCAAGCATAGTATCAAAGATAGGTTGTATTTTAAGGACAAATTCATCGAAGCTTTCTGCCTCTATATCTTGAGCACCTAATGCTATAGCCATAGCTGAGGCTATCCCAATAGCTGGTGCACCTCTTATGCATAATTTCTTAATACATTGAGCTATCATTTGATAGTCGGTGCACTCGATATAACTGATTTCAAAGGGAAGTTTAGTCTGATCGAGTATTATCACTCTATTATCTCTAAACTCTATAGCCTTAACCATTCAACACCATTAAATTAAAAACTTCATGAATACTGTAGCAACAGTGAAATAAATTGTCAAACCTAATATATCATTAAAGACCGTAACAAAAGGACCAGCCGTTACAGCTGGATCAATACCTACTTTGTGAGCTAAAGTAGGAGTTAATAAAGCAAGAAAGGTTGAGCTTGTAATCGATAAAAACATCGAAAGCCCCACAACTATCCCAAGCATTGGCATCCCCTTTAATAAAAGAGCTGCAATTGCAATAATTACTCCTGTAGTAATCGCAATTATAAAGCCAGACAAAATCTCTTTTCCCACATATCTCCAATAATTGTTAATGGAATTAAGGGCGATACTTCTAACCATAGTTGTAGATACTTGCAAACCGGCATTACCAGCCATTCCCATAATTACCGGAATGAAAGCTGCTAAAACAACCATACTCGTAAGAGTCTCTTCAAATTTGCCAATCACAAGGGAAGAAATCAACCCTCCTAAGAGACAAAGAATCAGCCATGGGATACGGCTCTTTACTACTTCTATGGGTTTTGCTTCTTCAATTCTACCATATTTGATCTCAGAAGTACCTGCCACTTTATAAATATCCTCAGTCGCCTCCTTTTCTATGATATCGAGTATATCATCTACAGTCACTATGCCGAGAAGATGACCTCCATGGTCTACTACAGGAAGAGCCACTAAATTATATTTAGATAATATCTCAGAGATAACGCTAACATCTTCATCTGGACTCACCGTGATAATTTTTTTAGTCATTATATCCGATAATCTATCCATAGGATCTGCTAATAGCAATTCTCTAAGAGATGTTACTCCAACTAATTTTTCATTTTCATCAATAACATAGATATAATAGACAGTCTCAATTTCTTCTGCATCCTTTTTAAATCTATCGATGGCATCTCTGACTAAGGTATCAGTAAAGTATGCAATAAACTCATTTGTCATTACCCCGCCTGCAGTATCTTCCTTATGGACCAGAAGTTCCTGTATTTCTTCAGCCTCTTCTTTCTCAATATGTTCGAGTATCTCCTTTGCTTTCTCTACGGGAAGATCTCCTAAAAGATCTGCAGCATCATCGGGGGTCATCTCCTCAATGATATCGGCAGCCTTTTCTGTATCTATTAAACTAATTATTTCTGCCTGTTTTTCTGGTTCTAACTCCGATAGAGCCTCTGCTGCAGTCTCTACATCGAGGTCTTTAAGTATATGGGTCCCCTCATCCATAGAGACTTGACTTATGATCTCTGCGATATCAGCGGGGTGAAGCTCAGAGACCATATGCCGAGGGACTGTGAGAGCTATAGAGTCGAGTTTTGGCTTAAGAGGTTGGATATAGTTCCAACTAATTAGGTGAGGTGGAAATCGAGATTCAAACAGTCTTGCCACCTTCCTTATGCCTGCCCTCCTAAATTTCCATCTTTTGCCAATGTCTACGGCAGACAAAACTGCGTCACCATCGTAACCTTCCAATTTTATATCATTTACCTTTACTACTTTAGCACCGTTAACATCGACTATTTGTTTGTCGATTATGTCTCTATAAGCGAGCAGATCCTCATCATTAGGCTGATAAGGCTCTATTTCTTTGGAATAAAGATAGGTGGAGATAATAATTTTGTTGAACAGATTTATATCCTTGATACTTACACAGAAAAGTCTTTTTTGCCTCTCAACTATTAAAGCAGATATTTTAGGGAAAGGGTTTCCCTTAACGACAATTAGATCCCATACTTTACCGACGATCTCGCCTTTAGGATCATAAACAGGCTTTCTGATAATTTCGCTTAAAAATAATTCTCCGAAAAGGGGCATGATTATAGTATAAAAATATGTTTCTTTATCAAGCAAATAAGAAAAGAGGCAAGTCCTTTTCCTTGCCTCTTTATGAAGTACAAGCCTGTGATAGACTTAGAAGCAGGAATTCTAAGATATTAATCTCAGACTTTTATTTATCCATATGCTTATCTTTCTTGGAGTTCTTTCTATTGTCTCTTTACTTTTTGTTTTACAATGAGATAGTTTGAAAATTGCAATACTTCGTAAAATAGTGTTTTACAAAAACATCGATTTTTGCCTGATTGCAATCTGTCATTCCATACAAAAACCATAGAATAGGTAATTTTAAATTCCTGCTTTCGAAGAAATGATTTAGAATCTTACTACTTGAACAGCCTCCATAAAATACTTTTTGTTATACAGCAGACAAATTTTTCCCTCTTACCTACTGTTAAAGTTTTATACAACATTAGTTTTTGGATTTTAGACTTGTTTTATATCATCAAGCTTCCACTCTAAAGCCTTACCAACAAAGGCCCAATATTCTCGAATCTCTACTGGGGTGTCTTTAGATCCTTCTACGACATTATCATAACGATCAACGGTATAGTCTCTAAGTAAAGCTCTAATCTCTACTATTACCACTTTATGGTCATCCTCTTCTTCTACATCAACGATGTTTACCCCTTGGAAGTATAAAATCTCGACGATATTTCTAAGCCCTTTGCTTTTTAATTCCTCAAGCTGATTCTCCAGATAATTATACATCCTGTCAGTTATCAAATTTCTAACGCTGGAAAGATCATTCTTAGTCCAAGCATCTTGGATCAACTTGAAGGTACTCGTGGCCACATCCTTTAGTAGCTTCTCATTTATAGATAGAGTTCTATCACCAGCGTAGGCTGTAGATAGATTGTCTGTTTGATTATAGGAATGGATGTCGGGCTCTGAATAGGTTGTTCCACCAGTTGCATATTGCAGTTCCTCTTTCTGTCTCGATTTCTTTAGCATTTTTACAATGAGAAAGATTATACCTGCGATAATAAGAATCTCTAATAAACCTGGCATGCCAAATTGGAAGCCCTGTCCCATAAGCAAGGAGAGAAGAGAACCTATTATTAAGCCACCAACAAGCACTTTAAAAAGTCCACTATTGAAAAAGGAAGGTTTTTGAAGGGGCTGTGCCTGTGGTGTAGTTGGTCTGTTAATGTTTTGCTGAGTAGGTGCTGGTTGAGAGGGCTGTTGGGGATTATATTGTGGTTGCTGCTTATAACTTCTAAACCCCGATGACCCCCCTCGCCCTGCTCTTGCAAATCCATCATTTACTAACAATATAAGAAAAGCAAAAATAGATAAAAGTATTAGCACTTTTTTCATAGCTACCTCCTTTAATGATATGAGATAGTTAAAAACCCTTAAGAATTGGGTCGTCAAAGAAACTCTAACTAACTTAGCCCTTTCATGCTTAATAGAGGGCTTAGATGTTTTTCTAAGATTTTAGATTTCTACTTTAGCAGAAATACCGAAAGCTATTCTCTTAGGGTCTTTAACATAAATCTTTTCAACTTTTGTTGTATTATTATAACTTAAAATATCATACCTTAAAAATATCTAAATACAAGCTTGCTCTCGCTCCACAGTTAACTAAGAATTAAGCCACTTTGCTGAGTTTACAAAGGAAGAACAACTTTTAGAAAATTCTCCTTTTAAGATGAAACTCTCTAATCTCAGAGTTTCAGAAGGCATAGACAAACTTAAACCAAAACTTATCTCCTTCTGGCTTATTCTTTACTTCGAACTCCTTCTGGTACTTAAGGACAAAACTCATATTTTTATAATCATATTTAGCTTGGGGTCCGATAGCAAAGGCTCTCCCTTTATTACCATCTGGCAATACCCTTTGTCCATTGAGTTTATCACTCGTTAACTGCTTATAGTAGTAACCTCCTATGCCCAAATGCCAGTTTTGTAATCTTTTGCCCAATGTGTAATCAAAATGGAATTCCTGCCCCGACTTGTAATTAGTATCTTTATTTTTAGTGTTAAAATCATACATAAACTTACAGGAGACATCAACACCGCTATCACTTAGATAGGTAAAAGCAAAGATAGGTTCAAAAGTCCAATAATTTCTACCAAGATTGGCAAGCCTGTTTTTATCAAATTGTCCTGTAGGAATATAAATATCGATTCCAGTAGCAAAATGCCAATTCTTAAAATGCCATGAAAGGATAAAGGGGTCTATTATTATATCTCCTATTCCTGTTTTGCTTTGACTACCGATCGGAAGTTCCACATCAACATTTAAAAGAGGAATAAATACATGCATACCCCAATTGCCGCCGAATATCTGAGTCTTCGAGACATATAAAAGCCTGAAAACATTGGCTGTTACATTAAGGTCAAAATCTGGGATGGCACTTTTTCCACTATTATCCATAAATTTATCAGCAGTGTAAAAGGTAAAATAATTAAGGAAGTAAATTCCAGGGGGTGGGACAGCGCCAGCCATGAAGTCTTCAGCACCGTTTGGATATGCTCCACCGCCCCCTTCTGTGCCTAAAACTGAGTTATTACCAGCTAAAAATAACAAAAGATAAAGACCTACAGTGCAAATCAAAACCTTCTTAAGAGTGCCCAAAGACATAAATTCCTCCTTTTATTTAATATTAAAGGGTATTATACAAAATTTTAAGGTTGGATAAAAGAAAAAACATGAGATCTTAATCCATCCTTTTTTAAGTTAGTTTTGGATAGAGGCTGACTCTGTCTTGAAAAGCTAACGTCAGAGAGTTTTCCTCGTTTTCATAAGGAATATGCCGAGCCAGTTTTTAGTGTTAAATATTAAGGCTATAAGAGTGTTTCTAAAAATGGGTCGGTATTTTTATTATTAAATAAAACTTTTTAGGTAGGTCAGCCCATAGTGGAAGCTCAACTAC
>JAOAEO010000078.1 GCA_026416735.1 Thermodesulfovibrionales bacterium | reverse complement strand
CATCTGGAGAGATTTCTGATTCATATAAGCTAACATTAAGACTTCGCCACTATTGAAATCTTGGATTATTGCTGGGATTAAGCCTTTTTCATCATATTTAAGTTCTAAATCCATTGTCACTAAAAGAAATTTTTAAAATATCAGTATTATTTATCAAGCTATTAATTTTTTTCAAGTATATTATACTAAGTCAATAATAGTGACACTTTCGCCCCCTTCTGTAAGGGATGCTGAGCGAAAATTCTTAACTAAAGGATGTTCTTTTAGATATTCTCGGATGGCTTTATGTAGAATTAATTTACCTATTCCATGAATTATTCTTACTTCCTTTAAGCCAGCCAAGGAGGCTTTATTTAGGAATGTTTCAAGTTGAGATAGGGCTTCATCAACCCTTTTACCAATAACATTAAGGGTATTATTAACCTCAATATTGGGTAGAGTATTTACTGGTGATACTTCAACTTCCTGATGTTTGTCCTTTGGTAATGTAATATCCTCAATAGGTACTATCAGATCTTTACCATTAATCTTAATTTTTAGCTGCTTGAGCTTTAAGTTTTTACTCAATACAATTGCATTACGCCTAACAGATTTCACGAAAACATGATCACCTTCCTTAATCTTTTCTATGTCAATTTTTGGGAATTCATCCCTTTTAAATTTGCTAATTATTTCTTCAAACTCAGATTGTTTGGCCTTAAGTTTGTTAAGGGATTCCTTGCTTTTCCTTTTTGCTTCTGCCATAATAGCATTAACTTCGCTCTTTGCTTCCGATACTATTCTCGAAGCCTCTATGTAAGCCTTACGGAGTATTTCATTATAAGAATTTTCAATATCTAAAACCTTTTTTTCCAGTAGCCTGTTCCTATCTTCAAGCTCAGCTTGGAGTCTCTTTATCTCTAAGTTTGCCTCTTCATAATATTGCCTCTTCTCATTCAGATCAGATATCAATTCGGCAAGTACGAATTTCTGTTCACCTATCAATTTTTTTGCATTCGCTATAATGGTATCTTGTAATCCATAGAGTTTAGCAGTCTCAAAAGCATGGGACATGCCAGGTTCACCAATCCTTAGTCTATAAAGGGGTCTATAACTATGTTGATCAAATTCCATAGAGGCATTAATCATTCCTTCACTTTTATGAACAAAAACCTTTATCATGGAAAGATGGGTAGTAGCAAAGACGAGGCATCCTCTACTTTTTAATTCATTTAATATGGCGCATGCTAATGCCGCACCCTCATCGGGATCTGTCCCCTTTCCGATTTCGTCTATAAGAACAAGTCTTTTAGGAGCTGCCTTTTCAATGATTTTAGACATATTCATGATGTGGGCAGAAAAGGTGGAAAGATTAGCTTCTATTGATTGTTCATCTCCTATATCAATAAGGATATCTTCTAAAATTGGAAAACTCGAGGTGGGATCTGCTGGAACGGGCATACCAGACATAGCCATAAGGTGTAACAGTCCTATAGTTTTGATAGCTAAGGTTTTCCCCCCTGCATTAGCTCCGGTTATTACCATTACAGTCTTTTCCCCACCCAAACTTACCCTAAGGGGAACTACTTCCCTAACACCTCCAGACCTCTTAAAGCTGAGAGTTAGTAAGGGGTGTCTTGCATTGTCGATTTTGATCTTGTTGTCTTGCGTTAGGGATGGAATCTCCATGTTGAGATTATAGGAAAAGTAGGTTATACAATTGAGCATATCTATGTATAGGACTCTATCATATTCTTCCTTTATTGCTTTAAGATTTTCTCTTATTATGGAAGTTAGATTGCTAAGAATACGAATTTCTTCTACTTTTTGTTCGGCAAGGATATTTTCTAATTCATTTGAGATTGCTATGATGGCGAGTGGCTCTATAAAAGCAGTCTGACCAGTGTTTGAGACATCATGTACCACTCCAGCAATCTGCCCCTTTGAGTCCATTCTAACGGGGATAACCCATCTGCCAGATCTTTGGGTTACATAGTTATCTTGTAAATATTTGGTAATATTGGGGTCATCCATTAATTCTTGAAGCCTTTTCTTTATCTTTGCTGTCAATCTCCTTGCCTCGGTCCGAATTTCAAATAGTCGCTCGGTAGCGTGATCTGAAATATAACCTTCTCGATCTATCGACCTACTTATGATTTTTTCGATTTCAGGAAAACCGGTGAGTGAATATATCATCGCCTTTAAAGAAGGGATGTTTTTAGACTTCTTGATATGTTCGAGTATTTCAGAGGTAATCTCGAAAAAAACAAGAAATTTGTAAAGCTCTTTTCCCTCAATGATAGCACCTTCAGGTTTTAATTTCTGAAAGAGTTCTATTAAGTCAGGTAAATCAGAAATAGGTAATTGATCTCCTGTCCTATAGAGAGACAACATCTCTTTAATTAATACTTGCCTTTCAAGAATTTGGCTAAGATCTTTAAAGGGGTGTATATTTATAATGGCCCTCTTAGTGGCTGGACTCTTTGCAATTTCGGAAATTTCTGACAGAAGTTTATTAAATTCGAGGAGCTCTAATCCTTCGGATGAAACCATTCTACAGCCTTTCTTTGATGTTTATTTTTAAAAGCGAATTCCAAAATTAGCTGATAGGTTAAAAATATACTATGAAATACGATCTTCTAATCGATTGTCAAAAATTTCGATGTCTGAGCTTTTCTATTATTTCTGATGCTATCTCTTCAGGTGTTTTGTTTTCGGTGTTAATAGTTATATCGGCATCTCCGTAAAAGGGGGTCCTATACTCTAATAGTTCTCTGATTCTTCCAAGTGGATCATCCCCCTTAAGGAGGGGTCTATCATCAGTATCTTTTACTCTTTGTAGGATAGTCTCTGCAGAGGCAGTTAGACAGACTACTATACCTTTTTTTCTAAGGTTCAACATATTGCTCTGTCGTAAGACTACTCCACCACCTGTAGAGATTACGACCTTTTCCTTTTCTGAGAGTTCTCTTATAATATCTGCCTCGATATCTCTAAACTTTCTCTCCCCATAGTTTGTAAATATTTGGGTTATGCTCATATTCTCTCTCTTCTCTATCTCAGCATCTGAGTCTAAGAAATCGAAAGATAACTTTTCTGCTAAGACCCTGCCAACCTCTGATTTACCCGTGCCCATAAAACCTGTCAAAACTATGTTTTTTGTAATTACCATGTTTTAAAGTATCTTATCCTCAAATTAAAGGCTACTATAAATGGGTTTCTTTTTCTAAATCACGGGCTCTTCATAGAATTTTAAAGAGATATTAGAATCATTTTTTAAAACTTCTTGATCATTATTATGATTGGTATTTATAATATTTCTGTATCGATAGATGGCCAATTTCTACTATATTCTGTTATTTTTTCTAATCTTCTCCCTTTGTCCTATTACCCTATACTCTATAACAACGGGGAATCCCTTTATTATAGCAGAAGTGCATGACGGTGATACTATAAGCGTTAAGACAAAGATCTTTTTTGGTATCGCCATAAGTACCGAAAAGGTTAGACTCATAGGTATAGACGCTCCAGAGATGGATCAGGAGCCTTGGGGCCGAAGAGCAAAAAAGCATTTAAAAAAATTGATTGATGAGACGGACGGTGCTGTATATTTAGAATTTGATATAGATAAAAGAGATAAGCATGGCAGAATCCTTGCTTATGTATGGGATAAAAGGGGTAGGATGCTTAATCAAAGAATGCTTGAAGATGGTTACGCCGTTCTTTATACTGTTCCACCTAATGTGAGATATGTGAAACTATTGACTGATGCCCAGCAGAAGGCTCGTTTAAATAAAGTAGGAATATGGGGAAAAGACGGACTTAAAAGGAGTCCGCAGGAATGGCGAAGAGAGAACCCAAGAAAATAGGCTTTTCCCTTAAATAACAAATCTATTTTTATTCTTTCTGTAACTGAGAAACTCCTCTATTTTCTTTTCGTAACCCCTTTTGCCCATCATCCCATAGGTAAGGTCCTTTCCTTCTTCAACTCCAGGCTGATTAAAGGGATTAACACCAAAGAGAAAACCAGCCATAGCTGTAGCAATACTAAAAAGATGAAAAAGTTGACCCAGATGATAGGCATCAATTTTTGGCATCTGTATGGTGATACAGGGCTTACCACTTTTTGAGAGGGCTATTTCTGTAGCCTCCTGCTCAATCTTTATGAGCTCAGCTAAAGAGTGATTAGAAAGATAACTCAACCCTTCGATCTCGTTAAAGACTACCGGAATTTCGATGTCTACTCCATAGTCTTCAATGGCGATGAAGACCACAACAAAACTTTTAGGACCTTCCATCCATGCCTGTAACTGAGAATGTTGATCGGTAGTCCCTACTGAAGGATACGGTATGAGACCCTTCCCATCTTTCCCAAGGCTTTCTGCCCAGAGTTGACAAAACCATTCAGAGAATGCCTTTAGGCGATCTGAATAGGGGAGCATTACGGTTATATTAAGCTTTTTAAGAACATTAAATTGATACAAAGCTGATGCAAATAAGAGCGCAGGATTTTCCATAACTTCAAAATTCAAGCATTTTTTCCCAATTTCACTTGCGCCTTCTAACATATCTCTACAATCGATGCCTACCACTTCTGCCGTTAGTAAGCCAACAGGACTAAGCACAGAATACCTTCCAACTACATTAGGATGAATAGACAAAGACCTTAAATGGAAATCTCTAACTATTTTTCTGAGATTACCTCTTTCAGGATCAGTAGTGATTACCATATGCCTTTGAGGAGATAACCCTAAATCTTTCAACCTTTGCCAAAGAACCATGAAAGAAGCAGCAGTCTCTGCCGTACTACCTGATTTTGAAATCACATTTATAAGACTTTTATCTAAATCAATAATTTCTAAGATTTTCTTAAGTGTGAGGGGATCTACATTATCGTAGATAAAAACACGAGGTTTTCTAAGATAATTATGAAAGGGGCTAAGTGCCTCGACGATAGAGCGAGGACCTAATGCTGAACCCCCTATGCCTAAGACTATAAAATTCTCGAATTGTCGGGCATATTCACCGATCTTTTTTATCTCTGAAATATCCTGCTTCGGCAAATCTAAGAAGGCAAGCTCTGGATAGCTTTTCTTTAAAAACATATCCTGAATTTTTGCGCTATCGATTGCCAAAAGATCATCCTCGGTCAGACCATTTGCTCCGATTAAATCCCTTGTAATGTTTGAATAGGTAATTCTGATCATCTAAATTCTCCTCACCAAAAGTTAAATTTCTCGTCGTGCCGTTATAAAACCTTCTTTAACTGTTATTATTAGGGAAGTGATAAACCCTAAAACCAAACCTATAATGTTAATGAGCTTAAGGGTGGCAAGAGTCGCTAAAACAAGAAAAATCAGAAGAATCTTTATAGTACTTATTCCAATAATTATTTGCTGACCCATAGCTTTTCCGAGATATTTCTTTACAGCCCAAGCTAAAGACCGAAGACTAACGAGAAAGACTATACCTCCAATAAGAACACTCAGAGGAAATCGCCATTCAGAAAAGAAAAAGGAGATTGCTGCTACTATTGGTATGATTATTAATGCCTGCTTAAATATTCTTTCTATCATCCTCTCCATCGGTCATCCTCTCTGCTTTTTTAGCAATCCTAAAGACTTCTCTAAATCCAGCTATTATGCCCATAATAAAGAATATCACTGATAGATAAGGGAAGGTATTCAAGAGGTAGTCAAGGCCATATCCAATGGCGAGACCAGCAAACATGCATAGAACGAAATGAATTCCTACTGTACTTGCCTCAAAGACTTGTCTTAGAATAGATTTTTCTGGTTTAATATCTTTAAGCTTCAATTAAGATTCCTTATGCATCGGTTTTTAAAGCAGGTGGTGTCAAAGGTTTTTTTGTAATTAGAGACTTAAAACACTCCGAGTTACGGATATTGTCGTATGTTTTTGATTTTCTTATATATTCCCAATTATTAAAGCCCTTTTCTATTGCCCTTTTTAACCATCTACAGGCCTCTTCTACATTATTAAGAACGGCATGTAGCTCTGCCATACTATTTAAGGCATAAATATTATTAGGGCTTATTTCCAAAGCCCTAATAATATCTGCTTCTGCCTCCGAAAATCTCCCTAAGAGTAAGAAGGTAAAACCCCTATTATTATAAGCCATACTATTAGATGGGTTTAATAGAATAGCCTTACTGTAATCCCTTATAGCATAATCATAGAATCCCATTTCTTGATAGGCATAACCTCTATTTACGAAGGCAATTGAAAAATTTGGATTTATCTCTATCGCCTTATTATAATCTGAGATAGCCTTTTGAAGTCTACCCATTTGGAGGTATAGATTACCTCTATTGTTGTAGGCACGGTAATCGTTAGGGTTTTCCCCTATTAGTTTATTGTATTTTGACAGAGAAGTCTTAATTTTAGCCCTCTTGACCATTTCATAGAAAGAAAAATCTCTTAGATTTTTTACTACTCTTTTTTGGATAGATTTAATAATATTATGACATAAATTTCTAAAAATGTTTATTAAATTCACATCTTGTTGTTAAAAATACACATGTAATGGAATATAAGGAAATGAAATTATTGTTTTAAAGCTTTTTTCCCATCGGCTTTCATCTGGTATATTTATTGCTTTCTAACTTTAGAAGTTGAAATCACCAATTTTTTCTTGACAAAAAAAGAGTGTCATGGTATAAAATTTAAAACTGCATTATATACTAAACAAATATTTTCTGTTAAAGTGGGGGGTGAGAGTAGAAAAAGTTAGTGTTTTAACACTTATGCTTAAGTCTTTAAATCCGCCCTTGGCGGGTACATTACTGAACTAACCAAAAGGGGGTTAGGAAGTGAAAAAATATCTATCAATTCTTTTAGCAGTTGTTTTGGTTTTAGGCTTCTCAGCAAGTGCCTTTGCTATTCATGCGTCCATCCCTGCTGAGACTGCCTCTGTAGTATCATCTAAGGATGTACAGATCAGGTTAGGTGGAGAGATTAGGATAAGGGGCTGGTATCAAGACAACATTACAACTGCAGCAGGAACTGCAAATGGTACAACGGGTTTCCCCTATAGCGGTACTTCACAAGCAAGATACGACCATAGGGTAAGGCTTTCTGTCGATGTGAAGGCTGGTGCTAATTTGTCTGGTAGAATCCTCTTAGAGACAGGTGTCATAGATACTGGTGCTAACAATTCCACTGA
>JAOAEO010000077.1 GCA_026416735.1 Thermodesulfovibrionales bacterium | reverse complement strand
CCTTTGAGAAGTGTGCGATTCTTTCAAAGAAGGCTTTACTAAGGAAATTAGGAACAAGAAATAGTGATCCTCGATATGCTGAGTTAGAAATAGAACTACTTAATGAAATCAACAAATTAGGCATCGGACCGATGGGATTGGGCGGAAGAATCACAGCTTTAGAGGTCAACATTGAATACTACCCCTGTCATATAGCTAGTTTACCTGTAGCAGTGAATATCCAATGTAATAGCGCAAGACATAAGGAAATTATTATTTAAAAAATATGGAAAAGTCTATCTTTACTCCTTTAACCGACAACATCATAAGCTCTCTTAGGGCAGGCGATTTAGTCACTATTACCGGTTATATCTATACTGCACGAGATGCTGCCCACAAAAGGCTTGTAGAGCTAATCAGAAATAAACAACCTTTACCATTCGATATAAATGGCTCAATTATTTATTATGTTGGACCTACTCCTCCAAAACCTGGCAAAGTAATTGGCTCTGCTGGTCCGACAACCTCTTCTCGTCTCGATCCCTATACGCCTTATCTTTTAGAGATGGGTTTAAAAGGTATGATTGGAAAAGGAGGTAGAGGCAATCTTGTAAAGGAAGCTATAATAAAGCATAAAGCCGTATATTTCATCGCCACTGGTGGAGCTGGTGCTCTCCTTTCTAAACATATAAAGTCATCAGAAATAGTCGCCTATGAAGATTTAGGACCAGAGGCTATAAGGAAGCTCTTTGTAGAAAATTTCCCCGTTATAGTTGCAATAGATATCTATGGTCAAGACTTGTTAGAAGAAGGTAGAAAAAAATACAAGATAATTTGATTTAGACTAGCTCTCACATATCTTTTTACTTCTTTTTTAATAGAAAAGCAGCCATTATTGTTCAGTGATTCTTTTTAGGATTAACAACTTTCTTGCCCTCAAGATAAAACACGATAAGCGTTTTCATTATGCTGTTTAATCTTTCCTCTTATAATGGAAATAGCTATACTATTCAGAGGAATGTGTTAAATCGTGCTTTCATTTGAAGCCTTATATTTTATATAACCTCGTCAAAAACATTTTGAATTGAGCAAAGTAGAAGCAAAAGAATAGTTTAGATGGTTAAGAATCCTTTTAAATACCTTAATCCATAACGAATAGGAGGATCTTTGAGAAAAAATAAGCAAAAATAGGGAAACCGCTAATCTTGCCTCAAGAATCGGTATCAATAAAGATTTTTAATTCTTTTAATTTATGATATTGGGCAAAGATTTTGTTAAGATAATATATTAACATCCTCTTATGGAGTAAAGGAAGTAAGATGCCTGAATATGGTTTTCTACAGACCTTAGTTATAATACTCGGCACATCAGCGTTGGTAGTATTTCTCTTCAGCAAATTGAAGATGCCTTCTATTGTTGGCTTTTTTGTGGCTGGAATGCTAATAGGACCACATGGATTAGGCTTAATAAGAGATATTCATGAGATAGAGTTGCTTGCTGAGATAGGAGTTATTTTACTTTTGTTTGTGATAGGTATTGAATTTTCTCTTGCTCATCTCTTAAAGATGAAGAAGATAATAATCTGGGGCGGAGGGTCGCAGGTATTTCTCACAATTTTGTTATCAGCCGCAATAGCCTATCTATTCGTAGACAACTTTTATCAAGCCATCTTTTTTGGTTTTTTGATAGCTCTGAGTAGTACTGCGATAGTTCTTAAAATGCTTCAGGAAAGAGGTGAAATTGACACTCCTCACGGTAGAATGATGGTGGGAATATTGATATTTCAAGATTTATGTGTAGTTCCTCTAATGCTTTTAACTCCAGTTTTGGGCGGTGGTGGTGTTGAACTCCATGAGTTAGGCTACAAAGTCTTGAAAGCCATAATTATAGTCACCGTCGTTCTAGTTGCAGCAAGATGGGTAGTCCCAGAATTATTACATCAGATAGTCCGTACAAGGAGTCGCGAACTCTTCATCTCAGTTATCATTTTACTATGTTTTGGAATAGCCCTATTAACTTCAAAACTTGGTCTTTCCTTAGCTTTAGGTGCTTTTTTAGCTGGTCTTGTGATTGCCGAATCGGAGTATGCTTCTCAAGCAACCTCTGAAATATTACCTTTCAAAGACAGCTTCATAGGTCTATTTTTTGTCTCTATTGGTATGCTAATGGATATCGAATTTATTCGACCCTATTTCTATAGCATACTGTTAGTAGTATGCGGGATCTTCCTCTTAAAGATTATCACAGGGGCTCTGTCTGCTTTTTTAGCTGGAGTAAATATAAAATATGCCTTTAATAGTGGATTTGGTCTTGCCCAAGTGGGGGAATTTTCATTTGTTCTTGCAATGGTTGGGAAATCCGTAGAACTTATTACTGATGATCTATATCAGATCTTTTTGTCTTCTTCGGTCATCACAATGATCATGACACCCTTTATCTTGAAATACTATATATCCTTGTCAGATAAAATTGCCTCTATAGAAATATTTAAAAAGCTCGATAGACGATCGAGGGAAATGGCAACATCTCTAAAACTAACCTCCATCAACGGTCATGTTGTAATTGTGGGATTTGGACTAAATGGAAAAAATGTAGCAAAAGTCCTAAGAGAGGTAGGGATCCCCTATGTAGTTGTCGAATTAAATGCCGATACTGTCAAAAAGAAGAAAACAAAAGAACCGATTTTCTATGGCGATGCAACGAGCCCTGAGATATTACACCATGTTGGCATTGAGAGAGCGAGAGTCTTAGTTATTGCAATTTCTGATGCAGCAGCAACAAGGAAGATAGTTCAGATTGCTAGAAAGACCAACCCACAACTTCATATAATCGTTAGAACTCGCTATATCTCCGAAGTGGATGATCTCACTAAACTCGGAGCAAATGAGGTTATACCAGAGGAGTTTGAGACCTCCATCGAGATCTTTTCGAGAACCTTACATTTTTATCAAGTTCCAAGAAATATAATCACAGAACATATTAATAATATCCGTAAAAATCACTATAAAAGCTTACGATCTACTGAATTGCCAGCTAAGTTTTTAACTGAGCGGATAGACTTGATGAAGGCTATAGAGACTGAAACGTATTATGTAAAAGAGAACTCCAAGATTGTAGGACATACCATTAGAGAACTACACCTCAGGGCAGAAACGGGAGCAACAATTATCGCCATTCAGAGGGGTGAAGAGATTTATCACAATCCTCCTCCTAACTTTGTTTTACAATCTGGTGATATCTTATTGTTGATTGGAAAATCGAAAGATCTTATAAGAGCAATTGAATATCTCGAATCTGACAGATTCCTTATAGTTAAATACCATCGATAAAGTAAAAATTTCTTAAGAGGAAATGCTTAAAATCATCTGGAGACGGTTCAAAAGAAATCCTTTGGCCGTTGCTGGGCTTGTTGTCGTAGTTGGCTTAGCATTAATAGCCCTTTTTGCCCCATTTTTAGCTCCCTATGACCCTACAAAAATCGACGTCAATAAAGTTTTTTCACCTCCGAGTCTTTCTCATCCTTTCGGAACGGATGAATTGGGGAGGGATGTCTTATCGAGAATGATTTGGGGTAGTAGGGTCTCTCTCAAAGTTGGTGCCATTGCAGTAGGAATAGCCATTTTTATTGGTAGTGTTATTGGCTCCATTGCTGGATATTATGGAAAGGCTATCGATGCAATTTTAATGAGATTTGTCGATGTAATGTTAGCTTTTCCAACTTTCTTTTTAATACTTGCCGTTATAGCAATTGTAGAACCAAGCATTTTTACCATAATGGTAGTCATAGGCGTAACAGGTTGGATGGATGTTGCAAGGCTTGTGAGAGCTGAATTTTTAAGTTTAAAGGAGAGAGAATTTGTAGCTGCTGCAAAGGCAATAGGTGCAAGTGACTTTCGAATAATATTTAAGCATCTATTGCCTAATGCCCTTTCACCTGTATTTGTAGCTGCCACCTTCGGCATGGCAGGTGCTATTTTGATAGAATCGAGTCTCTCCTTTTTAGGCTTAGGAGTTCAACCTCCTGAGCCAAGCTGGGGCAACATATTAACCTCGGGTAAAGATAATATAACAGTTGCCTGGTGGCTTTCTGTCTATCCTGGATTAGCAATTTTAATAACAGTCCTTAGCTATAACCTTGTAGGAGAGGGATTAAGGGATGCGCTCGATCCCAGGCTTTGGACTGAGTCCCCAAAGGAGTCAAGATAGATTCTTCATACTATGAATTATACTTCAACCTTCGATTTGCCTGATCCTGAAAGAGCGGAGAACAACATTAAAACATTTATTGAAAGGAATCCCACCTATATTGAAAGTCTATTATCAAATCTTTATCCCATTTCTTTGCTTTTCTCCTGCTCTCAGTTTCTTGCTAACTATTCTATAAAAAGTCCAAATTCTCTTTTTCAATCCTTAGGGCAGATCGAAAATCCCATTGACGTCAATGAACTTAAAGGAGCTTTGAGAGAAAAGCTTCTAAACTGCCATACAATTAAAGAAGGGTTTAGCATCATAAGAAACTATAAGAAAGACAAGTTGTTGATCATAACTCTTAGAGATCTACTGAGGAGGACAACATTACAGGAAACGACTTTTGAACTAACCATGTTGGCTGACACGATTTTATCTGAATCCTTAGAGTTTGTAAAGTCCTTTTTAGAAAAAAGGTTTGGAACACTCCAAAGGGACTCTTTAGTAGTCATAGGCTTAGGCAAAGTCGGTGCCTCGGAACTCAATTATAGTTCTGATGTCGATTTAATTTTTGCCCATAGAGATGATAATGGAGGTGAGACATCTGGATTAATGTCTCCATCTGGGGTGATAACAAACAGAATTACGACCCTCGAATTCTATCATAAGCTAATTGAAGAGTATTGCAGATTTTTGTCGTTAACTACCGAAGACGGATTTGCCTATAGAGTTGATCTGCGGTTGAGACCACAAGGGCAGAGGGGAAGTCTTATATTAAGCTTAAAGGGATACGAAGAATATTATGAATCGTGGGGACAGATGTGGGAGAGGGCAGCAATGATTAGGGCAAGACCTATTACAGGAGATTTGATTACTGGCGAAGAGTTTATCAGAATTTTACAACCTTTCATATATAGAAAGTATCTCGATTTCGACACAATAGATGAGATTAGAAATTTAAAATCACAGGTAGAACAAATAAAACCTGGCACTTTAAGTAGAGATATAAAGAGAGGCTTTGGTGGCATCAGAGAGATTGAGTTCTTTGTTCAAATCTTTCAATTGATTTATGGCGGTAGGGAACCTCTTTTAAGAGAGGGCAATACACTCATAGCATTACATAGACTTTTACAGAAAGCTTTAATAGGATATGATGACTTTGAACATCTCTCTAATAGTTATATTTTTCTTAGAACCCTCGAACATAGACTTCAGCAGTTAAATGATTTACAGACCCATCTCCTTCCCACTAATGATAGAGAACTTGAGATACTCTCAAAGAAGTTGGATTTCAAAGACAGAAAAACCTTTTTGGAAGCTCTCTATACAAAAAGACATAAAGTCAGAGAGATTTATGATTCATTATTAAGTGTAGAAGAAGTTGCTCCAAAAATATCTAAGGATCAACAGCTGGGTTATAGAATAATGAGTTCTATCTTTTGGGAGATGGACTCTCCCATCGAAAGCCTTTTATTAGAAGAACTTTCAAAAACAAAACTCAAAGATCAAAAAAGGGCAATTCAATATCTCACCAAAATCAGGAACTCTATCTATTCATTTCAGACTTTGAAAGGAAAAAGATTATTAGAAGAAGTGATTCCAAGATTTGTGGATGAAGTTTTGAAGGCCCAAGACCCTGATAGGGCTCTTCTTCAATTGGTTGATTTTTCTGTTATCCTCGCTGGTAGTGAACCATATCTTGAGCTTTTAGCTAATCGTAATGAGGTAATATCAACTTTAACCTTTATCTTTTCAAACAGTGAATATTTATCGAGGTTCTTGATAAAGAGCCCCCACTATTTGGAATCCCTTGTGATTGGTGAATCGGTCAAAAAAAGAGGAGATATCTTAAAAAAAGAATTAGAACATCTGATTCAAAAAAATGGCATCTCAAATGCTATTAGACTTCTAAAACGCCTCGAGGAGATAAGGTTAGGAATACTGTTTTTAAACAAACAAATAGATATTATAGAACTCTTGCGATCCCTTAGTAAAACTGCAGAAATCTTAATGTTGTTTGTATTAAAGGCTCTTCTTCAAAATAAATATTCATCTATTGAAAAAGATCTCTCAAAGAGATCTTCTGATCTATTCATAGTTGGATTTGGAAAACTCGGCGGTAGAGAGATAACCTTCGATTCAGATGTTGATTTTATCTTCATCTGTAGGGAGGAACCGACACATCTTGAGATAAAAAATGCTGAGAAATTCATAAGACTTATCTCTTCCTATACAAAGGAGGGAGTAGCCTATAAGATAGATGTCCGTCTTAGACCAGATGGAACTAAAGGACCCTTAGTAAGTTCGTTGAAGGGGATAGAAAATTATTATCTCCATAATGCTCATCCTTGGGAGCTTCAAGCTTTAATTAAGGCTCGTCCACTTGGGGAAGATATTACAAACAATCGTGCCTTTATCGACCTGCGAAACTATGTTCTTATTAAGAGAGAGAGAGAAATTAAAAAGGACGATATAAGATCTATGGTTTCTAAGATTCAGAAGGAGCTTTCCAAGGAAAATCAAGAATTGAAGATTTATGATATAAAATATGCCTCTGGTGGATTATTGGAATTGGAATTTTTTATTCAATACTTACAGCTAAAGAATTGTAGCACCTTTCCGGATATACTTACTCAAAACACCTCTATTGCGACAAAAAAATTGTTGAGAAGAGGATTAATTAATCCTCAAGATTCAAAAGGACTTGAAGGTGCCTATCTCTTTTATAGGACCATTGAAACACTCCTGAAATTGAGGAGTGAGACATCCTTAAAAAAAGATAATACAGGTTTTGATACAATAGCCTCTTTTCTTAATCTTAATAGTGAAAGATTTCTTGAAAAGTTCTTAGAGACAAGAAAATTTGTGTCCGATCTATGGAACAAATATTAATTTAAAAAGTTTATTATTTGAAATTAAAAAAGGGGATTAGGTTCACCTCATCCCCTTCGTTATACGTCCCCAGCGGGATTCGAACCCGCGTTACCGCCTTGAAAGGGCGATGTCCTAGGC
>JAOAEO010000076.1 GCA_026416735.1 Thermodesulfovibrionales bacterium | reverse complement strand
ATTATGGGGTTTAGTTTTTATCTTTTAATATTTATTGCTTTTTTTAAAAAATCATTTAAAGGGAAATTTTATATCTCTCGATAATCAAGACTGTTGCGGATTTGGTGGAACTTTTAATCTCAAGTTCTATAAAAGTTCGAAGGCAATCTCCCTGTCAAAGGCAGAGGAAATAAAGGTAAAGGGGATAGAATATCTATTTACCCCCTGTCCTGGCTGTATTATGCAATTAACAGATGCAATTGCAACTGTTAATTGTGATGCAGAAGTTTACCACCCGGTACAGAAGATTTATGAGGAGATAAATAAGAGGCAAAAATGAACATAAACTCCCTCTTTGAATTATTTAAAACAAAGGCAGAAGCAATAAATGCCGAAGTATATAGATTTGCCACAAAAAGAGAAGCTTTGGGTTTCATTATTGATATATGTAATAAAGAAGGGATTTCAGACAAACCCTATTCTTACGCTCTGTGGGCTAACTGTCCTTTTTTAAAGGATTTAGATAAAGAAGAGATATCTAAACGACTGCCAGGGCTTAAGTATGAAGTTACAAAACCTCTTGCTGCCCATGCAAAGATTGGTATCTCACAGATGGACTGGGCTATAGCCAATACCGGTACATTAGTCTCTGACTCTACTCAAATAGAGCAAAGACTTGTCTCTACACTTCCAGAAATTCATGTAGCAGTTGTCCAGACATCTCAACTTGTGCCTGATTTAGCCTCTTTATTATCACAGATTAAACCTGACAGGGCAAGTTTTATTGCATTAATAACAGGACCGAGCCGAACTGCTGATATAGAGAGGATTCTAACGATAGGCGTTCACGGCCCCGAGAGATTGGTGATAGTTTTTGTAGACGAAAATTGAGGAAATTATGAGGAAATTATGAGGAAATTATTATGAAAACTAAGGAATTTAAACAGTCAATAGATAAGGCTTTAAAAAACGCAAATATGGCAGGAGCACTCGGGAGGTTTTCTGAAGCCTATGTGATTAGCAGAGCTAAGGCATTTGAAGGTATAGATTTTGAGGAGTTAAGAACGAGGATAGCAGAAATAAAGAGCTATGCAACGGAGCATCTTAGTGAACTTGCAGAGGAATTCAAGAAAAACGCAGAGGCTAAGGGTGCAAAGGTCTTCAGAACAGAAGACCCTGAAAAGGTCAAGGAATATATACTTAAGCTTGCACAAGAAAGGGGTGTAAAAAAAATTGTTAAATCTAAGTCTATGGCATCGGAGGAGATACATCTTAATCCCTATCTGAAGAATGCAGGAATTGAAGTTAATGAGACAGACCTCGGTGAATGGATAATCCAGCTTGCTGGACAGAAGCCATCCCATATGGTGCTACCAGCTATTCATTTGAAGAAAGAAGAAGTAGCAGAAATCTTCAGTAAAGAGGTTAACGAGAGGCTGAGCAGTGATATCCCCCGACTTGTTAAGGTAGCAAGAAATGAACTAAGAAGCAAGTTTCTTCAAGCAGATATGGGCATCACCGGGGCAAATATTGCTGTGGCTGAAACTGGAAGCATAGTCATTATCGAAAATGAAGGGAATGCTCGGCTCGTAACGAGTCTGCCTAAAATACATGTTGCCTTAATAGGACTTGAAAAGCTCGTTCCCCATTTTAGCAATATATCACCTATTTTGACGGCTCTGCCAAAGAGTGCAACGGGGCAAATGTTTACCAGTTATGTATCGATCATCTCCGGACAAATACCAAATACTGATGGCTCTATGAAGGAATTACATATTATTCTTATGGACAACAAGAGAACGGCTATGGCAAATGACCCTATCTTCAAGGAGGCACTACAGTGTATTCGCTGTGCTTCATGCTTGAATGTCTGCCCTGTTTTTCGCTTAGTGGGTGGTCATGTCTTTGGCGATGTCTATACTGGAGGGATTGGAACGATACTTACAGCATGGTTTGATGAACTTAAAAAATCAGAAGAGATTCAGGGTCTCTGCATTCAGTGTGGGAGGTGTAAAGAGGTTTGTCCAGGGAAGATAGATATTCCAGAATTGATAGTTGAGCTTAGAAGACGGCTTGCCAAAGAAAAGGGTTTATCCTTTACTCAGAAAGCCATTTTTTCAGTCGTCAATAACAGAAGGCTTTTCCACTCGATTTTACGTAAAGCATCGAGCTTACAAAAACCATTCTCTAAGGAGGGATTCATAAGACATCTGCCCATGTTTCTAAAGGAACTAACGGATTTCAGAAGCCTTCCAGCCATTGCTGATGTACCATTCAGAGACAGATTCAAAGAGATAAGACAGCCAAAAACAACTAAAAAAGCAGCCTTCTATGCAGGATGTCTTATAGATTTTGCCTATCCCGAGATGGCAGAAGCGGTTGTAAAGATACTGAATAGAGCTGGTATTGGTATAATCTTCCCCGATGAGCAGACTTGCTGTGGCGCCCCTGCCCGTTACAGTGGAGCCTTTGATGTGGCTGCCAATAATGCTATCGACAACATCAAAGCTTTACTTAAAGAAGAGGTCGATTATGTGATATCAGCATGTCCAACCTGTACAGCTGCTTTAAAATATGAATTTATTACTACTTTGAAAAGTCAAGGTAAATTAGAAATTATCCTTGATGCTAAGCGCCTGGCAGAGAAGACATTTGACCTATCATCCCTTCTAAAAAAACTAATAGATGGAGACAAATTGAGATTTAACAGTAGATTTGAACCTCTTAAGATTACCTATCACGACTCCTGCCACCTCAAGAGAACCTTGCATGTCTTCAAAGAACCAAGAGAATTACTCCAAAAATCAGGCTGTATCATAATCGAGATGTTTGAATCCGATGTTTGCTGTGGAATGGGTGGCTCATATTCCCTAAAATTCCCTGAAGTTTCAAAACCTATCTTACAGAGAAAACTTAAAAATATTAAAGATACAGGAGTCGACACAGTCGTGATGGATTGCCCAGGTTGTGTAATGCAGATTAGAGGTGGCTTTGACAAAGAACATTCATCAATAAAGGTTAAACACATAGCCCAGATCCTTTTAGAGTCAATATAGTCAAAGAGCAAACATGCAAATTGAAAAATATATTCTAAGAGGTGAATATGGAATATTTGAGACTTAGCAAAATCCATCAAGGCCGTCTTAATAAAGGTGATGAGCTTATCTCGACCTTAATTGTTCTCCTTAAAGAAAAAAACATTCAGTTAGGTTCGATATACGGGTTAGGTGCAGTATCTTCTGCAAAGCTTGGCTATTTTAATGCAAGCACTAAGAAATATGAGGAGAGATTTTTTGATGAGAATATGGAGATTATATCATTGGGCGGTAATATTTCCTTAAAAGATGGTGATATATTCCCCCATATTCACGTTGTTTTTTCCAGAAAAGACTTTTCAGTCGTTGGTGGACATCTTTTGTCGCCTACGGTGGTTTATGCCTTTGAATTTGTAATACATGAATATTCAGGCAAACCCTTTGTCAGGCAGTTCGATGGAGATACAGGGCTCTATCTGTGGAAGTAAAAAAATTTAGCAGCCCCCTTTATAAGTATAAAAGGCTATCTTTCAGTAACACATTACGGAGGTTTTAGTCTAACAAAGCCACTTATAATTATTATTTGAGAGTTGCATTCTTCCATTTAATTTTTTCTATTTAAGAGTAATTCAATGTGGCTATGTCGATCCTTTCATGTAGCGGTTTTTGCCGTCAAGGGGCCTTCCTTATTGTAGCTACGATTTTATAGGAATTTAGTGTTTATTATCAGTCAGCTACTCTAATCTATTGGTCAAGCCTTTTAGATTATTTAATTTTCCAAATATAAAAGTTTATAAATTATTTAAAAAAAGATGCTTAGCAGTTTATACACATTCTACGAATTTATACTCTCTATATGCTATACTAATATTGAACTAAAAAGCGCCCATAGCTCAGCTGGATAGAGCGTCGGACTACGAATCCGTAGGTCGGGGGTTCAAATCCTCCTGGGCGCGCGCTTATATTAAAGATAAGCCCTATAATTTAAATTTGCCGGTGTGGTGGAACAGGCAGACGCGGCGGACTCAAAATCCGCTGAGCTTCGGCTCGTGGGAGTTCGATTCTCCCCACCGGCATTACCCTTTATAATGCATCCTGTATTATTTAAATTTGGACCCTTTGAAATTAGATTCTATGGACTAATGTATGTCTGTGCCATATTATTGAGCATTTATCTTCTCAACAAAGAGGCTCAAAGAAAAGGTATAACCTTATCGAAGGATGAAATAGTTAATGCCGTCTTCCTATCTGTACTCTTTGGATTATTGGGTGCTCGTGTTTATTATGTTATTTTTAACTGGGATTACTATAGCCTGAATTGGAAAGAGATACCGGCCATATGGCGAGGAGGACTTGCCAGTCATGGTGGGTTTATTGGAGGATTTATAGTAGCCTACATCTTCCTTAGGCGACATAAAGTGCCACTACTTAAGTTTAGTGATTCCGTTATCCCATTGGTTGTTTTAAGTGAGGCTTTCGTTAGATTTGGTAATTTCATGAATGGAGAAGCCCACGGAACCCCTACCAATTTACCTTGGGGAATAGTATTCCCTAAGGGAAGCCCTGCTGGCAATGAGTTCCCAGATACTGCTGTCCATCCAACGATGCTTTATCAACTTTTTTATAATCTCTCAGTTTTTTTAATTGTTTGGTTAGGGCTTAGGAAGAAGCATTTTCAAGATGGCTTTGTTGCTGCCATATCGATAATACTTTATTCGATAGGAAGATTTTTTATTGAAGGGCTAAGAGCTGACAGTCTATATATAGGACCCATAAGAACTGCTCAGGTAATGAGTGTAGTTCTGACTATTATCATGGGATATCTTATTATTTCTAAAAAATTGTGGATCAGAAACAAGTGAATTTAGCTATCCCAAAGGGCTTTCTCTTCTCTACAACTGAGGCTTCCATTAAAAAACCCGGCCGTCCTGACTTAGCTTTAATCTATTCTGACACTGCCTGTGTAATCTCAGGGATGTTCACCACAAATAGGATAAAGGCTGCTCCAGTTAAACATAATATTAAAAAGATCAAGAAAGGACTTGCCCAAGCTATTGTGGTTAACAGTGGTAATGCCAATGCCTGCACGGGTAAACAAGGCTTAAAGGATGTGGCTGAGATAGTCAAAATGGTTGGCAATCTTCTAAAGTTAGATCCTGAGCTTATATATGTCTGTTCGACGGGTGTTATTGGGATTCCTCTCCCAATGGATAGGATTAGACAGAGAATACCTATTTTAGTAAAGGACCTTGGAAGCTCGACTATCGAAGATGTCGCAAAGGCTATTATGACAACAGATACTTTTCCTAAGATAGTTACAAAACAGATAAGAATCTCAGAAAAGGCTATAAAGATAGCTGGAATATGTAAAGGCGCTGGCATGATACATCCTAAGATGGCAACTATGTTATGCTTTATAATGACGGATGCAGATATTGAAAAGGTAGCCCTCGATACTTCTCTAAGAACGGCTGTTGCGCAATCCTTCAATAGGATAACCGTTGATGGAGACATGTCAACGAATGATACAGTTTTAGCTATGGCGAACGGCCGCTCAGAATCGTCGAAGATTGAGCTTTTTTCTGAAGATTTCCGTGTCTTTACCTCTGCCTTGAGGGAAGTCACTTATGAACTTAGTAAACTCATTATAGAGGATGGTGAAGGAGCGAAAAAGCTTATAAAGGTTGAAGTTTTAAATGCCTCCACAGAGAGGGATGCCGAAAAAATTGCCTTTTCAATAGCTAATTCCATGCTAGTTAAGACTGCCCTATATGGTAACGACGCTAATTGGGGGAGAATCATGGCTGCCATAGGTTACTCTGGAGGTAAAATAAGGGAGCATAAAATCGATATTTATCTCAATGGTCTCAAAATAGTTGAAAAAGGCATAGGCACTGGTAGAGATCTAGAAGCAAATGAAGCTTTAAAGAATAGAGAGATATTTCTAAAAGTTGACTTAAACATAGGTAGTGCCTCTACTAAAGTATTAACCTGCGATCTTTCAGAAGATTACATTAAAATAAATGCTGAATATAGGAGTTAATTCTATGAATATCTATGATATAAAAACTAAAGCTATTAATTCAGAGTTTAGGGAGTACCTATTAGGTTATAAGGATACGGGAAGCCATGCTTGTTATTTGATTTATGGAATTTTAAAGGCTGGCGAAGGTGAGCGACTGATTAAACCAGGCAAGGGGCATGAAGAGATATTACTTGCAATGGTTGGAGATTTAGAAGTGAGCGGTCACTATAATTGTAAGCTGAAGGAGGGGCAAGCTATCCATTTGATAGGAGATGAAGAATGCAACATCAAAAATAATGGAACTGCTGATGCTATATATATTGTTTGTGGTGGTCATTCCGAGGGAGGACACCATTAATTTATTTTGGTAAAACCTTCACAAATCTCCTCTTACCTGCTTTAATGATGTAATCTCCCCTTTTTAATCGGATATCGGGATCATTTATTTTATCCTCATTTACCTTAACAGCTCCTTGTTTGATTAACCTTATGGCTTCTGTAGTGCTCTGACAAATTCCTGATTCCTTCATTATTTTGGGTAGCCACATATCGTTATCTTCCCACTCAAGAGAGATGGTTTCTATTTGATCGGGCAAACCTTTTTCTTTAAAGATCTGTTCAAATTCTCTCTTTGCTCTATCTGCAGCATCAGCCCCCCAATACCTCGCGGTAATTTCATAAGCAAGGTTTTCCTTTGCCTTTTTTGGATGCAACTCTCCAGATTTCAGATTATCCTTTAAGGCATTGAACTCTTCAACACTAATATGGCTTAAAAGCTCATAATATCTAATCATAAGTTCATCACTGATTGACATCAGCTTGCCATATATCTCAGAAGGAGGTTCCGAAATCCCGATGTAGTTTCCGAGGCTCTTTGACATCTTCTTTTCTCCGTCTAAACCTTCCAAAAGGGGCATCATCAATATAACTTGCTGTTCCTGTCCGTAGAGTTTTTGGAGTTCTCTGCCCATTAGGAGGTTGAATTTTTGATCGGTCCCGCCAAGTTCAACATCAGCCTTAAGAACTACTGAGTCATACCCTTGCAACAGAGGATATATAAATTCATGGATACTTATTGGATTATGATTCAAAAACCTTTGTTTAAAATCATCCCGCTCAAGCATTCTTGCGACGGTTTGAGTAGCCTGAAGTTTAATAAGCTCTGCAGCAGAAAGGCTTTCAAGCCATTCGCTATTAAATC
>JAOAEO010000075.1 GCA_026416735.1 Thermodesulfovibrionales bacterium | reverse complement strand
AGACCATGGAGAGATTTTAAAGTCTTTGTATCCACTTCTCTTTTAAGCAAAATCTTATTATCTTCTATTGTTAATCTTATCCCCGTTGGGACAATATAACTTAATTCTCCTTTGTTACTTTTTGCTACAAAAACATTATCATTAAAGCTAACATTAACACCTTGAGGTATCTCGATATATTTTTTACCTATTCTCGACATCTATATCACCCCTACCATATATAACATAAAACCTCTCCACCAACACCTTCACGACGGCATTCCTTATCGGTAAGTATCCCCTTCGAAGTGGTAATGATAGCTATCCCTACTCCTCCCATTACCTTAGGAATCTCATCCTTGCCTACATATACTCGCCTACCAGGTTTACTAACTCTCATTAACCCAGAAATAATAGGCTTACCATCAGGTCCATACTTTGGAGTGAGTCTAAGGATCCCCTGTCTTTTATCTTTAATTATCTTATAGGATTTTATAAATCCCTCTTCCTTTAATATCTTAGCTATCTCAACCTTGATCCTCGATGAGGGGATATCTATCCTTTCATTCTTTATTAATAAAGCATTTCTGATACGTGTAAGCATATCAGCTATTGGATCTGTCATCATAACTAATACCTCACCAACTTGCCTTTCTCACACCAGGGATTAGACCTTTCAAAGCAAGGTCCCTAAAACAAATTCTGCACATAGCAAATTTTCTAAGGTATCCCTTGGGCCTACCACATAACTTACACCTATTGTATTGCCTAACTTTATATTTCGGCGGCCTTGACGCCTTAACCATCATACAAATTTTTGCCACGTGAATCTCCTTTATTTTCTAAATGGGAATCCAAAAGATTGTAGTAAAGACTTTGCTTCCTGATCACTCTTAGCAGTTGTGCATATAGTGATATCCATTCCGTGAACCATCTCTACCTTTTCATAGTCGATCTCAGGAAATATATACTGTTCCTTTAATCCAAAAGAATAATTACCTCTGCCATCAAAAGATTTTGTGGGTAATCCCCTAAAATCCCTTATTCTTGGAAGAGCTAAATTTATCAACTTATCCAAAAACTCATACATCCTGTTTCCTCTAAGAGTAACTTTACAACCGATAGGGACGCCTTTACGAAGCTTAAAGCCAGCTATAGCCTTTTTTGACTTTGTTATTAAGGGCTTCTGTCCCGTTATCGAAGCAAGTTGCTTTTCTGCTGCATCCAGAAGCTTTATGTTCTGAATAGCCTCACCAAGAGTAACATGTACGATTATTTTCTCGAGCTTAGGAACCTCCATTATGTTTTTATAACCAAACTCTTTACTAAGATTTTGTACTACCTCACTATAGTATCTTTCTTTCAGCCTTGGAGCCATTATCAATCAATGACCTCCTTGCATTTTTTGCACATTCTAACCTTCTTAGAATCATCTATGAAAGCATGGGCTATACGGGTTGGCTTCTTACATTTTGGACAGACCAACATTACCTTAGATATATGGAGAGGTCCCTCTTTGCTTATAATACCACCCTGAGTATATTGTCTGTTGGGTTTCATATGTTTTTTAATTATATTAACATTTTCAATAATTACTCTTTGTTTGGAAGGTATAACGGAAATTATTCTACCTCTCTTGCCTTTTTCCTTCCCAGATATAACTATAACGGTATCATTCTTTTTAACTCGAAGACCCACTTGATCCCTCCATGAACTAAAGAACTTCAGGGGCAAGGGATATAATCTTGGTAAATTCCTTCCACCGTAGTTCCCTTGCGACTGGACCAAATATTCTCGAACCAACAGGTTCCAATTGATTATTTAAGATTACAACAGCATTTTGATCAAACCTTATATAGGATCCATCAGCCCTTCTTGTCTCCTTTTTTGTCCTAACAACTACTGCCTTAGCTACAGCGCCCTTTTTGATATTACTATCTGGTGAAGCCTCCTTAACGCTTACTACTACTATATCCCCTAACCCCGCAAACTTCCTCTTTGAGCCACCTAAAACCCTAATGCACATAACCTTTTTAGCTCCAGAATTATCTGCTACTTCAAGCATAGTATGAGTTTGTATCATTTACTTACCCTCACTGAGTATTTTTATTACCTGCCAATGCTTTTCTTTGCTTATAGGTCTGCTTTCGATGATCTGAACAATATCTCCCACTTTACACTTATTTTCCTCATCATGAGCCTTAAGCTTCGTAAGACTTTTAACGGTCTTTTTATATAAAGGATGCTGGTAAACTCTCGTCACACCAACTACTACAGTTTTATCCATTTTATTGCTCAATACTTTGCCTATGTATATCTTCTTTGGCATCACATTCCCCTTTTTATTTAGACAATTTTTTTTCTTTTTCAGTAATAACAGTCAGTACGCGTACTATGTCTTTCTTAACCTGACGAACTTTCATATTATTTTCTAACTCTCCCTTTGCGAGTCTAAATCTCAGATTGAACAGTTCCTTTTTTAGCTCAGCATATTTTTGCTTTAGTTCTTCTATAGTTAAAGACCTCAAAGATGCTGCCTTCATATTAAACAGCCTCCTGCCTTTTGACGAATTTAGTAGATACAGGCAATTTATGTGACGCAAGTCTATAAGCTTCAAAGGCAATCTCTTCTGGTACTCCCGACATCTCAAAAAGAATCCTTCCTGGCTTTACTACAGCTACCCAATATTCTGGATTTCCTTTACCCTTTCCCATTCTCGTCTCTGCAGGCTTCTTAGTTATTGGTTTATCGGGGAATATCCTAATCCAAACCTTACAACCCTTTTTAGCCGCTCTCGTTATTGCTACTCTTGCTGCCTCAATCTGACGACTCGTAATCCAAGCTGGCTCCAATGCTTTGATACCATACTCTCCAAAACTGACCTGCGAACCTCTATAGGCTATACCCTTCATGGTTCCCTTCATCATTTTCCTATATTTTACTTTTTTTGGTGCTAACATCCCCTTTTCTCCCCATCGATCAGTCTCTTGAAGACTCTTTTAAAACATCCCCATTATAGATCCAAACCTTTACACCTATGACACCATAAGTCGTTTTAGCTTCAGCAAAGCCATAATCAACATCTGCCCTAAAGGTATTGAGGGGAACTCTACCTTCTCGATACCATTCAGAACGAGCAATTTCCGCTCCTGCAAGCCTTCCAGAACACTGTACCTTTACTCCCAAAGCTCCAAACCTTAAGGCTGAAGCAACTGCTCTTTTTAAAGCACGTCTAAAGGCAACTCGTTTTTCTATCTGCATTGCTATATTTTCTGCCACAAGCTGAGCATTTAACTCTGGCTTCCTTACTTCCTTTATATCTATACCTACCTGCTTACCAGTTATACTCTCTATCTCCTTTTTTAACCTTTCGACTTCTGCGCCCTTTTTACCAATAATGATACCTGGCCTAGCAGTATGTATTATCAACTTAATTTTTTGACCAGGCCTTTCGATTTCAACCTTTGCAATACCAGCATGGTAGAGTTTTTCCTTAATCAATTTACGGACCTTGAGGTCCTCAATAAGTTGATCGGCGTAACCTCTCTTTAAAAACCATCTCGAATCCCAGGTTCTTATTATTCCTAATCTATTTCCGATCGGATTAGTTTTCTGTCCCAAATCAACACCCCCTTGCACAGCTATATATAGACAAAGCCCTTCTGCCACCCAACTCTGAAATAAGCATAAAAAGATATGTCATTATGATCTTTCCTCCGAAAGTATTATTTTAATATGGCAAGTTCTCTTCTTAATTATATTTGCCCTTCCCATAGCTCTTGGCTCTAAACGCTTCATCATCGGACCTTGATCTACCATCGCCTTTACAATCTTTAAATTATCGATATCTACCTTATTATCCCTCTGCTCAGCATTCGCTATAGCTGATTTTAAAGCCTTTTCTACAAATTTTGCCCCTCTATAAGGCATATATTTAAGTAGAACCATTGCCTCAGTTGCTTTCTTACCCCTTATAAGATCTATAACTCGCCGAGCCTTTCTGGGAGTAATCCTTGCATATCTGATAATTGCAGTAGTTTCCATAAGATTTACCCTTTTCCACCCTTTGAAGAGCCTGCATGGCCCTTGAAAGTTCTTGTTGGAGCAAACTCTCCTAACTTATGCCCAATCATATTTTCAGTTATATACACAGGTATGAACTTCTTTCCATTGTGTACAGCAAAGGTAAAACCAATAAACTCTGGAATAATTGTAGAGCGCCTTGACCATGTCTTAATTATCTTTTTTTCTCCTGAAGCTGCAACGGTTTGAACCTTTTTAAGGAGTTTAGGATCGACAAATGGTCCCTTTTTAAGAGATCTTGGCACTTATTCCTCCTTAACATTAAATTTTTCTCTCATAGTTATCACTATTTCCGTCTCTTTACGATATACTTATCTGTTACAGGATTTTTCCTCGTTTTTACTCCCTCAGGTTTGCCCCACGGGGAACAGGCTGGTCTGCCACCAGAAGACTTTCCTTCGCCTCCGCCCAGGGGATGATCAATGGGATTCATAGCAACCCCTCTAACATGGGGCCTTCTGCCGATATGTCTTTTTTTACCTGCCTTGCCATAAGACACGTTCTCATGGTCAAGATTACTGACCTGTCCAATAGTTGCCATGCAAACTGTCCTTACTAATCTGACTTCTCCCGAAGGAAGCTTTATATGGGCATACTTACCTTCCTTTGCGATTATTTGAGCAGAGGAACCCGCACTCCGTACCAGCTTACCTCCACCTCCAGGAGTTAATTCAATATTATGTATTAGAGTCCCCAAAGGTATTTCACTGATTTGTAAGGCATTACCAGGCTTAATCTCTGCTCCTGGACCAGATATAACGGTATCCCCAACATTTAAATTTAGAGGTGCCAATATATATCTATACTCACCATCTTTGTATTTCAATAAAGCAATCCTTGCTGATCTATTGGGATCATATTCAATAGATTTAACCACAGCTGGAATATTAAACTTGTCTCTTTTAAAATCTATTATTCTGTATTTTCTCTTATTTCCGCCGCCTCTATGCCAAACAGTTATCTGACCACTATTATTTCTCCCACCTGTCTTTTTTAAAGTTTTTGTTAGAAGTTCAAAGGGCTCTTCGCTGGTTATCTCTTTGTAATCTGATAAAGCTTGGAATCTCCTACCTGGTGAAGTTGGCTTATATTTTCTAATTCCCATTATACACCCTCGATAAAATCAAGTTTTTCACCCTTTTTAAGAGTAATTATTGCCTTTTTCTTTAGAGGTTTTCTACCAATCGACCTCCCAAACCTCCTTAACTTACCTTTAACTCTAATTGTAGCAACCTTATCAACTTTGACCTTGAATATTTCCTCAACTGCTTCTTTTATTTCATGTTTATTTGCATCGACATCTACTTCTATTACTACCTTGTTATCTCTTTCCTTTAAATCTATATTTTTTTCAGTAAATAGAGGTTTTTTTATGACATCATAAATAGATTTCATTATGCCACCTCTGCCTCAGATGATAAAGAATCCTGCAACTTCAGTATAGCCTCTTTAGTAAAGAGTAAAATATCGAAGGCAGCTACATGGTAGGCATTAAGATCATTTACCAAAATAGTGTCTACTGTAGGAATATTTCTTGAGGAAAGTATTAGATTATTATCTTTGGCTTCTGTGACAATAAGAACTGTCTTATCTAAAAGCCCCATTCTCTCAATAAATTGCACCATGTCTTTAGTTCTTGGTCTATCAAATTTAAGTGAATCGACTACTACTATCTCTCCATCAGCCAATTTCATAGTTAAAGCCTTATACAATGCTATTCTTTTCTGCTTTTTTGGAAGTTGAATATAATAATCGCGAGGTTGAGGCCCGAATACAATTCCCCCTCCTCTCCACAAAGGAGATCTTATACTACCATGCCTTGCCCTACCTGTATGTTTCTGCCTCCAAGGTTTTCTGCCACCACCACTTACCATACCCCTCGTTTTAGTGGCGTGAGTACCTTGCCTTTGGTTAGCGAGATAACTTCTAATAGCCGTATGAACTACTGCTTCAGAGGCATTACATCCAAAAATTCTCTCTGGCAAATGTAACATTTCCTTTGTGACATTATTAACATCCTTTACTGCAATCTCGATCATTTTAACTATCCTTCCATATTTTAACAATTGAATTTTTAGCTCCTGGCACTGCGCCTTTTATTAACAGAAGATTCAAGTCCTCTCTAACATCTACAATCGTCAAATTCCTTTCGGTAACTTGCCGATTACCCATGTGCCCTGCCATCCTTTTACCCTTCCACACTCTAGAAGGAAATGAACTGGCTCCTATTGAACCTGGCGCCCTATTAAACATTGAACCATGTGAGCCAGGACCACCTTTAAACTTATGTCTTTTCATCACACCTTGAAAGCCTTTCCCTATTGACATCCCCGTAACATTTACAATTTCACCTTTAGTAAAAATATTTACTTTTATAAAATCGCCCGTTTTAAAACCTGTCATGGGAAACTCTTTCAAAACCTTATAGACCGGCAAGCCAACTTTCTTAAAAATACCTTGTATGGGTTTTGACACTCTAAAGGCCTTCTTCTCCTCTATAAAACCCAGCTTTACAGCGTTATATCCATCCTTTTCTAATGTCTTTACCTGAACAACACGACAAGGACCAGCCTCAACAACTGTGACAGGAACAATCTTCCCATTTTCCATAAAAATTTGTGTCATGCCAAGTTTCCTACCTAATATACCCTTCATAGTTTTATCTCCACATCAACACCCGATGCCAAATCTAAGTTCATGAGAGCATTAACCGTTTCAGGTGTTGGATCATAAATATCTATGAGTCTTTTATGAGTCCTAATCTCAAACTGCTCTCTCGATTTCTTATCAGTATGGGGAGATCTCAAGATGGTATATCTATTTATCTTTGTGGGTAATGGTACCGGTCCCACTATCCTTGCTCCAGTTCTACGAGCAGTATCAACAATCTCTTTTACAGATTGATCTAACAATCTGTAATCGTAAGCCTTTAATTTTATTCTAATCTTTTGATTCACCTTCTACTCCATTATCTCCGTAACGACACCAGCGCCTACAGTCCTTCCACCTTCCCTTATGGCAAACCTTAACTCCTTCTCCATCGCTATCGGCGCTATCAACTCCACCGATATCGTTACATTATCACCAGGCATCACCATCTCAATCCCATCAGGTAATAACACCACTCCAGTTACATCGGTAGTCCTAAAATAAAACTGCGGCCTATACCCATTGAAAAATGGCGTGTGCCTTCCACC
>JAOAEO010000074.1 GCA_026416735.1 Thermodesulfovibrionales bacterium | reverse complement strand
TCAGGGTAGTAATCAACCTTATTTAGTTGTGATCATTGATGAATTTTTAACTCAACGACAATTACATGATAAAGTTTCAAGCTATAGATGTAAAAGAGACAGACTTGAGAGAAGTAAGAAGAAAAGCAAGTCCTATGAAAGTTGAATCCCACCTGGTAAATAAGTTATGATATTTAACATTTTTCTAATGGAGGTAAATGAATCATTAAATTAATTTTACCAGATAGAACAGAAAGGGAGATCAACCTTTCAAATCTTCAAGAATACTTACAAAAATATGACGCCTTAGCAATAAAAGCCAATGGTAAATTAATAGATCTATCAACTCTACAAGAGATTTCAGACCATACTTCCATAGAGATTATAAACTTCCATTCAAAGGAAGGCAAAGAAATATATTGGCATAGTACCTCTCATGTAATGGCACATGCCGTCAAAGACTTATTCCCTGAAGTTAAGATTGGTATAGGTCCTGCGATAGAGGAGGGCTTTTATTATGACTTTGAGAAACCTGAGCCCTTTACTCCTGAGGATTTGGAAAAGATTGAGAAAAGGATGAAAGATATTATCAAAAAGGGTAATCCCTTTACACGCAAAATACTGAGAAAAGAAGAGGCAATAGAGCTTTTTAAAAGGGCTGGTGAATCATATAAGGTCGAGTTGATCAATGAAATTGCAGATGACTATGTCTCTATCTACGAAGAAGGCAGTTTTATAGATCTTTGTAGGGGACCGCACATACCAGATACATCGAAGATCAAGGCATACAAACTTCTAAGCATAGCTGGCGCCTATTGGAAAGGAGATGAAAAAAATAAGATGCTTCAAAGAATTTACGGGATATCCTTCGATAGCGAAGAAGCTCTGAATAGACACTTACATTTTCTTGAAGAAGTCAAGAAAAGGGATCACAGGAGACTTGGGAAAGAACTTGGTCTTTTCAGCATGAGTGAAGAAATTGGGGCAGGACTTATATTATGGCTTCCAAATGGAGCGATTATAAGAAAGATCATTGAAGATTTTTGGAGGGACGAACATATTAAAGCTGACTATAAAATTCTATATACACCTCACATTGCTAAATTGGAACTCTGGAAAAAGAGCGGGCATGTCGAATTTTATAGTGAAAATATGTATTCCCCAATGGATATCGATGGAGTTGCCTATGAATTAAAGCCAATGAACTGCCCTTTCCATATAAATGTCTACCAGTCAGAATTAAGGAGCTATAGAGAATTTCCACTAAGATATGCTGAATTAGGGACAGTCTATCGTTATGAAAGGTCAGGAGTCTTACATGGTCTTTTAAGAGTGAGAGGGTTTACTCAAGATGATGCCCATATTTTCTGTAGAGAAGACCAGATTGAAGAGGAAATACTCAACATCCTCAATTTTACAATCTTCATCTTAAAGAAATTTGGTTTTGACAAATATGACATCTATCTCTCCACCCGTCCAGAAAAATTCGTTGGTAGTCTTGAAAATTGGGAAAAAGCAACTAATGCCCTTAAAAGAGCTCTCGAATTGAAGCATTTATCTTACGAAATAGATCCGGGCGAAGGTGTCTTCTATGGTCCTAAAATCGACATTAAAATAAAGGATGCTTTAAACCGTTCGTGGCAGTGCAGCACTATTCAGGTAGATTTTAATATACCAGAGAGATTTAACCTTACATACAGAGGACATGATGGGCATGAATATAGGCCAATCATGATACACAGAGCTCTTATGGGTTCCTTAGAGAGATTTTTTGGTATTTTGATAGAGCATTACGGGGGCGCCTTTCCCCTTTGGCTTTCTCCTACACAGGTCATTGTAATGACCATAGCTGAAAGGCACAATGAATTCGCCCAAGAGATAAATAAAATACTCAAGGACTCAGGATTCAGAGTTTTAGCAGATCTAAGGAATGAAAAAATAGGGTATAAAATCAGGGAAGCCACTTTGAAGAAAGTGCCTTATATGATAATCATAGGCGACAGAGAGGTTGCAAGAAAAACAATAACAGTAAGGAAGAGAAATGGTGAAAATGTAGAAGCCATTAATATATTTGATTTTATTAATATACTAAAGGGAGAATTAACTAACTAATTTCATCAGCAAAAATTCACCAGGAGGTGATAATATAAACAAGGGCATCAGAGTAAATGAAATGATAAAGGCTTCAGAGGTAAGATTAATAGATGAAGAGGGTAAGCAAATCGGAATTTTACCCTTTAAGGAGGCCTTAAATATAGCGAAGGAGAGAGGTTATGACTTAGTGGAGGTAGCTCCAAATGCTACTCCTCCGGTCTGCAAAATAATTGATTATGGCAAATATAAATATCAATTGAGCAAAAAACAGACTGCAAAAAAGTCTTCTGATGTCAAAGATATAAAAATCAGACCCCATATTACAGATCATGACTTAAGTCTTAAGGCAAAACATATAAGAAGATTTTTAGACGATGGTGATAAGGCAAAGGTCATAATATACTTCAGAGGTAGAGAGATTATAAGGCCTGAAATGGGAATGAAGGTTTTTGAAAGGTTATTACAACTTATTGGGGGTAAATACACCATAGAATCTCAACCAAAGCTTGAGGGCAAACAAATAGTTATGGTTTTAGCACCAAGCGGCAAGTAAAAATTTAAGAAAGGGAGGAGCCATGCCTAAACTCAAAACCCACAGAGGAGCAGCTAAGAGATTCAAGGTAACTGGTAGTGGAAAAATTATGAGAAGAAAAGCCTGTAAAAGGCACTTACTGACTGGAAAACCATCAAAAAGGACACGGGCTTTGAAAAAGCTTATTTCAGTTAATGAATCACAAACAGATAAACTTAAGAAGCTTTTGCCCTATCTTGTCTAAGATACATTGGTTTAAGTTTTTCTAAAGAATCTTAGACAGCAAGTGTAAAGAAAAGAAGTGGACTCTGAATTGACCACAATGTAGAAAAACTATCTGAAGGTAATTTAAATCTTATCAAGATATGTAAATAACTTAAAATCGACAAACATCTAAAGATATAAGCTTTAAAATAAACAGCATAACACTTCTTTAAAAACACTAAACTTTTAAAATTACATTCCCAAGAAGATCAGAAGCTATGAAAGGGGATGTCTCTGCCATATCCGCTAATCTTTTTAACAAGTCTTCCTTTTCAGTTTTTAACGGATGCTATTGACTTCTTAAGCACCCCAATCTAATTAGGATGTAGAGGAATTGCTTAACTTCTGTAATAGCTATAGGAAAGTGTGAATAAAGCTGAGAATAACAGCAGATGTAATAGAGAGAGTCTTCAGGAAAGCAAGAAGAAAAGTGGGTCCTATGAGTTGTTTCAATAATAGTCAGAGTGTAGAGAGAATTGCAAAGACGGTGCTAAATCACCTGAATGAAGAGGCTAATTAATTCTTAAAGGAATTTACACATATAAAAATGGGCATTACTGTACTTTATGTTGACATCTCTTTGTTTCTTATGATATTTTTTTAAGACTGAATAAGAAATTCAGTAGTTAGAGTTTTTAGAAATTCATAAAGCCACGAAGGCTATCATTAAAAGCTATCTTTGTGGCTTTTTTTATTTTACTCATCTTTTTTAATTTAAGAGGAGGTTCTTTATGTTTTATCTCGTAACTTTTTTGTTATCCATTGTAATTCCTGCTTTAGTATTTGCTGTTCAGCCAGCAGAGAAACATTACAAACTCGAGGAGTTTGTTGTCACTGAATCCAAGATACCCCAGTCAGAGGAGAATGTCACCCAAAAGGTGGATGTAATCACAGAAGAAGAGATGGAGAAAATCATACTTTCTAACAGAAATCTATCTGAGATATTTAAGTACAATCCGGGGACATTCATTAATGTCCTCTCTCGTAACGATGCAAACTGGGGTTCCTACGGTGGACTCGGTCCAAAATATAATGTCTACCTGCTTGATGGATTGCCTATCGATTCCTTCGTAGACACCATGAGCCTCGATATACTCGCCCTAAGTAGAGCAGAGGTTCATAGAGGCCCTGCCTCTGTTATGTATTCTAATTACTTAACTATGGATTTTGCAGGCGGTCAATCGCCCCTAACAGGAATTACTAATCTAATACTCAAAGAAAAAATAGACATCCCACTAACTCGTATCTTGATAGGCTATGGCAAATACAATACTCTCACTGGCAAACTATATCATCAAAGCAGTAGCGGCAACTTCCATTATTTCATCGGAGCCAGCTATGAGCAATCTGACTATACCAATTATGGAACTACCCCTTCTTGGCTAAATATGCTTGATGACCCAGATTATAGAAAGCTTAAACTCTTCTTTAAGACGACCTATTTCATCGAGCCAGATAAACAAAAAATCTCCCTTTTTGCTCACCATACAACCCACACTGGCGATGTAGGTAGGCCCAATAGGGATTATAAACATAACTATGAGACTATTAATCTTTCTTATAGTAATCAACTTACTCCTAACTTGAATGCTCAGTTTAAGATTGGTTATAGACAATATGACAGAAAATGGGAAGAGGACAATTTCCCAAATCTTGCCTTACGATCAGAGGATGGAGTCAAACAGCATATTGTACCAGCCGATATTACTTTTAACTATAAACATTGGGATAAAAGCTTGCTGACCTTTGGTATGGACTATCAATATGCTACCTACGAAACGACCAGTGAAGAGGCAGCTACAGGCATTAAGGCTAAAGGTAATGACGCCAAGGCGAGAAACTTTGGCTTTTTTATCCAAGAAAAGATTGTCATGGATAAATTAGTGCTTAGAATCGGTGGGAGATATAATAATATCAAAAACGAATACGACTTACTAAGTGGTGTTAAACCAGAAATAACCGATAAATCATGGGATAGACTCCTGTGGGGAGCAGGTGTAAGATATAACTTTAGTGATAACCTCTCTCTCTATTCCAACATTGGCACAAGCTTTATAGCTCCATCAGCTAAATCGGTAGGGGGGACATTACGCCAAGAAGATAGAGGTAAACCGGGCAAACATGGTCAACTACCTAACCCTGGTTTAAAGCCTGAAAAGGGCATAGGATATGATATAGGATTAGGGTGCTTCCCGATTCCCAATGTTGAATTAGGTGTTAGAGCCTTTATAAATGAGATCGATGATGCTATAGTGGAAAACAGAGTGAGCCTCGATCCCTCTCAAACTCAATCGGTCAATGCAGGAAAAGCTAAATCTAAGGGTTTTGAGGTTCAGGTTAATCATATCTTAAGTAAGAATCTGAGTTGGTTTGCCAACTACACCTATATTGATACTAAGGTTACAAACAAGGTAGATCCTGTCCATGACAACAGTGATATCCCCTTTGTCCCTCAATATGTATTCAATATAGGGCTCACTGCAAATCTACCTTATGATATAACTTTGTCTCCCTATTTAAATGCTGTTGGCAAATACTTCGATACAACCGCTAAAGGGGATAGAAAAAAGTTTGGTCCCTATGAGACTCTCAATTTAAAGGCTCAGAAGTTGTTATATAAGACTCAAAATTATAGGGCAAATCTCAATATTGAACTGAGCAATATAACTGATAGAAAATTTGAGATGCCCTGGCAGTTTAAAGACACAGGCTTTAACGCCTTTGCTGCGGTGGAATTAATTTTTTAAGGCTTTTCTGTCATAATTAAGGGGGCTCCTTAATAAGGAGCCCTCCATATCCATAAAGTTGATTCTCATGGTAGATAAAAGGCTTTTTATATATTGCGCTCTTTTGATACTGATCGTCTCCTTTGACCCCTCTTTAGCTACATCTTCCCCTGAGATTAGGGTTAAAGATTTTAGGGGCAAAGAGCTTCATTTTCAGAAACCTGTCTCTAGAATTGTCTGTCTAATCGAAAGTGCCTTAAGCGCCCTTTACATGCTTGGGCAAAAGGATAAAATAGTAGCTATACCCACTAATGTATATACAGGTGACGTATTCAGCTATTATGCTCGCTTAGATGAGAGGATAAAGAATAAGAAGCTTCCGGCACCAGGCAATTGGGAATTTGTCAATATAGAGAGTGTAGTAAGTATTAGACCTGATATAGTAATCATATGGTCGAAGCAAACGGAGACGATAAGAGCACTCGAAGAGAGAGGAATACCAGTTTTCGGAGTATTTATAAGTAATTTTGAGGATGTATATAAGGAAGTCAGTCTGTTGGGGAAGCTCATAGGGGAGGAGAAGAGAGCTGATGAACTAATAAGGTATACCAGAGAAGAAGTTGCAAAATTCCAGAAGAGAACCCAAAAAATACCAGAAACAATCAAAAAAAAGGCATACTTTATGTGGGCTCATGGTCCTCTGCACACCTCCTGTAAACAAAGCTCAGTTAATGACCTACTCACTATTGCTGGTTGTATAAATGTCTGTCCCTATCCTGATGAACATGTAGTTGTAAGTATAGAGAAAATACTAAAGTGGAACCCAGATATCATAATCATGTGGGTTAATGATAAGAAAGATCCTCTCGATATTTTGAAGGATTCCCAATGGAAGAATATAAACGCAGTGAAAAATGGTAAGGTCTTTGAACTGCCAGAGGTTTTTTTATACGATCTATGGACACTAAAATTCCAGTATGCCATAAAAATAGTTGCAAAATGGGCATATCCTGAGTTCTTCAAAGATATCGACCTGACAAAGGAGAAAGATAGAATGCTCAGGATGCTCTATCTCAATAAATTAGCTAATGTCCATTAGAGAGCTGCTCTTTTATATACTCCCTCTGATTCTAATTCCTCTTTCACTTTTTGTAGGACCCTCTAATACCATAGATCAAAGTGATATCTATCATTGGCTTGTTTATAGGACCTTTGGAGTAACTCCCCCTGCCTCTTTAGACCTCCCGATGGTTGAAACAGTTATATTGGAGATAAGATTGCCACGAGTTATCACAGCCTTTCTTGTTGGAGCTGCTTTGACGACATCTGGGGCATCTCTTCAGGCAATAATAAGAAATCCCCTCGTAGAACCTTATTTATTAGGTCTTTCTTCAGGAGCTGCCTTCGGTGCTGCCTTAGCTATGACAAGATTAGCTCTCCCGGTGCAAGCATCCGCCTTTCTTTTCGGGCTTTTAGCAGTAAGCCTGACATATTTTCTTGCTATAAGGAGGGGAGAAGTATCGATACTTTCAATGATTCTTTCGGGGGTAATAGTTTCAGGACTATTTACTTCTGGTCTTACAATCGTTCAATTTCTGACCGATCCTTTCCGACTACAGGGGATAGTCTACTGGATCATGGGGAATCTGCACAACTCTACATGGAGTGGGGTTAAATCGGTGATTGCCCCTATCATCATAGGCTTTCTATTGC
>JAOAEO010000073.1 GCA_026416735.1 Thermodesulfovibrionales bacterium | reverse complement strand
GTGTAATTTCGAGGTTTTTGCATGATACTGAATCTATGAATAGATGATGATCTGACCTGAATGTCGATATCCTTTTAAAGGAGATATCTCTGTAAGTCTCAGTTAGATAATTAATAAGAGCTCCGGCTGAGGAGATAGCTGCATGCATATTTTCACAACCATACCCCTCTAAAGAGGATACCTTAAAGTATTTTAAAAGTGTCCTATAAGCCTCTAAATAATCAAAATAGGAATCATCGTAATATGAGAGGAAAAACTCGGACAACCTATTCTTCAAGTGTAAATCAGATTTTATGCTTGAAGGACAGATAATCTCCTTTGGTTGAAATCTGGAAATTTCGTCTTCTATAGGGTTTTCAGTTTCGTATATCATAAATTCACCTGTAGAGACATCAGCAATTGCTAAGCCCTTATTTTTATTAGATAGATATAAACTTATGATATATATATTCTCCTTTGGCTGTTCAGGAACATACGTGCCTGGGGTTATCACCCTAACCACTTCTCTATTAACGATTCCTTTTGCGAATTTGGGATCTTCTATTTGTTCACAAATAGCTACTTTGTACCCTTTTGATAGAAGTTTTGGTATATAAGATTCTGCTGTAAAGTACGGTATACCACACATTGGGATGGGTTCTTCTTTATCTTTATTACGACTCGTGAGGGTAATCTGTAGGATAGAAGACGCTATTTTTGCATCCTCTCCAAACATCTCATAAAAATCACCTAAACGAAAAAATAGGATGGCATCTTTATATCGTTCTTTGATGCTGAAGTATTGTTTCATTAGAGGTGTTTGTTCGGACATGCTAAACTAAATCCTTTATCTAAAATCTCTAAGACACTCATTCCTTTTAATTTCGAAAATTGGGAGATAATCATAATTGTAACTTAAGTGAAATCCTTTTTTCAGGAAAAGCCCGTCATCTTCTAAAGATACTAAATAAAAAGAGATTTTAGAGTATTTTATAAATGAGAGTGGCACTGTAGAAATAGTATAATTTTTTTCTACCATAGAGAGAGACCTTTCTGGGTCTTTTCGTTGAATTTGCATAGCCCTTTGAAAACAGAAATTATGGGGGGAATTAAAAACGGGTTAAGGTCAAATCGATAAAACTTCCTATTGAAGAGTAAATTTAAAGACAAATTTTCTTTCTAAACTTCTTGTCACCGCCATATAAAATAAAGTTGAATAGGATTTACCAGATTAACCTTGCTTTTCTATTTGCCCAGCATGAAAAGGATATATCGACAAAATAAGCATGTGGGTGGTGATGGGCATGATCGATCTTAACGCTTAGAGCATTAATCTTTCTCCCCTTTGAGATGTCGATGTTATTGATCTCTGATAGTGCCTTTTCCTCGAAGGCTGCAAGGTTTTCTTCTGTCCGTTTAGAAGCAATTCTTCTTAGAAGTTGCCTTTTTGAGAGAAATGTTACTTGGTCTCTCATGCCTCCAACTGCTACACCAATAAGGTAAGGTGAGCATTTGGAATCCCTATTTTTATATACGGCGTGAAGCAGACATTTAAGAACGCCTTCCAAGTTTCTTTCTGCTATCGTATCTTGGTTATTTATGGTAAGGTTTGCTGGTAAGCTATAAGTAATGCTCATATTTTCACAGAGAGGGCATCTAAGCATTAAGTCTACAATAAATAGGCTTTCTGTCGTCTCTTCAATATAAATAAGAGGGAAATAGCTTCCGACGTTATTACCAGAATTTTCACCCGTAATAGAATCGATAGCGTTTGGTTTTAATGGTATTTTTTCAGTAGCTATCTTAGTGGATTCGACTATTACATCCCTTATCATCTGATAGCTTATTCCTATGGGAACTCTTACGAAAAAAATAGGGAATCCTGGATCTTCACAGACTGGAATAGCATTTTTTCTTGAAAGCACTATCTTTTTTAACATTTCATTAAGGGATGCCTTTATATTATCATCAGTCTCCTGAGCATAGGCAGTCTTCAGGGCTTCTTCTATGTCACTGGGGATTGAGATAGCTACTTTCTTGTATAGCTCTATTATTCCATCGCGAAGTTTAAGCAAGAAAACCTCCGTCTTTTTTAAAGGGGATTTTTAAATTTTTAAAATAGTATATCAGAACTAAAACTTTTTTGCTGTGAACTTTATCAACCTATTAGTCAGTTTCTACTATTTCTGTCCCCACACCTTCCTTAGTGAATATTTCGAGAAGCAAGCAATGGGGAATGCGTCCATCGATAATATGTGTTTTTTTAACCCCACCTTTCAACGCCTTTAAGCATGACTGCACCTTTGGGATCATTCCACCACTTATGGTGCCATCTTCAACTAACCTATTAAGCTCTTTTGTTACAAGAGACGATATAACTTCTCCATTTTTATCTTTAATGCCAGGAACGTCTGTAAGTAAAATAAGTTTCTCAGCATTCATAGCAGAAGCGATAGCTGATGCTACAAAATCTGCATTAATATTGTAAGTTTCACCTTCTGAACCAAAACCTATTGGTGCAATAACTGGTATAAATCCATTCCTTTCAAGAGATATGAGAATATCAGGATCGATAGCTTCAATTTCTCCTACAAGACCAATATCGATTATCTCTTCTTCCCCCGATTTATGCATCTTTAAAAGCTTTTTTTTAGCCTTTATCAGATTGCCGTCTTTTCCGCTTAAACCTATCGCTTTTCCGCCTTGACGATTTATAAGACCGACTATTTCGTTGTTTATAAGTCCACCGAGGACCATTTCTACAATTTCCATTGTCTCTGCATCTGTAACCCTCTGCCCCTGAATAAAGGTTGGCTCCTTTCCCATCTTTTTCATTATCTCACTTACTTTAGGACCACCTCCGTGTACTATAATCGGTCTAATACCTATGAAATTTAGAAGTACTACGTCTTCGGCAAAGGTGATCTTTAAATCATCATTAATTTGGGCAGCGCCTCCGTATTTTATAACAAAGGTCTTACCATAGAAATTGCGAATAAATGGTAATGAATCAATTAAGATTTTGGCTTTCTCAACTAATTTTTCCATGATGTCGATAGTCTTCAGCTCTCTCCAATACAATTTAAAACTTTTCTATTATTTTATCATATAACCAGCTGTTACACTAATTTATATGGGGATAGTTCAAAAAGTTGTAATCTCTTGAAAAATAATGCTTCCCTTTAGGAATTTTGACTTTTTCTTAATAGCAATCCACCACTCTACGCTTTACAACGAATCAGGTGTTTTTCAAGACTTAAGGATTTCTACTTTGGCAGGGGTAACAAATGACAACTTTTGTTATTCAACAATTTCATTATTTTTAGGAAATAGTCTGTCTTTTAAAGTAACCGCTTCTGCCGCCTTCTTTCTCAATTAACATAATGTCTGAGATCACCATTCCTTTATCTATAGCTTTACACATGTCATAGATAGTTAAAGCAGCTATTGTAGTACCTGTTAAAGCCTCCATCTCAACACCTGTTTGTCCTGTGCTTGTGACAGTTGTTTCAATCTCTATCTTTTTATTTTCATCGTCTATGAAAAACTCTATAGAGACGGAAGATAAACTAATGGGATGGCATAAAGGAATCAAACCAGAGACTTTTTTTGCAGCCATAATACCTGCTATTCTGGCTATACTCAGAACATCACCTTTAGCAACTGACCCTTCTTTGATCAGATTAATTGTTCTAGAATTCATTAGAACAGCCCCTTTTGCTATTGCCTTTCTATTAGTAATGGGTTTATGTGATATGTCAACCATTCTTGCGTTGCCCTTTTTGTCAAAATGACTTAATTCCATTTAAGCCCCTTCAATCATGATTTTTTCATCAATTTTATATTCCTTCATCAGTTTCCATAGAGTGACTCTACTTATTCCAAGATGTTTAGCGGCGAGAGTTCTGTTCCAGTTATATCTTGATAGGACAGATAAAATTTTTTCACGATCTTTGAGATTTTTTATCTTTTCAAAGATATTCATTGGCTTCTTAAAAATATATTCTGGAAGGTCCGATACATCAATAACTTCATCCTTAGATGTTAAAGCGGAATATTCAATTAAGTTAATTAGTTGTCTAACATTCCCCGGCCAGTCATAGGATTCTATTAATTCCATGGCTTGAGGACTTATTCTTTTTATATTCTTCCCATTCAATATATTAATCTTTTCCAAATAATGAGAAAGAAGCAGAGGTATATCTTCTTTCCTTTCTCTCAAAGGCGGGACCTTTATTGGAATAACATTGATTCTATAATATAAATCCCATCTAAACTGGCCATTTTCTAAAAGTTGGAGCATATCTTTATTCGTAGCACATATAAATCTAACATCTATAGATATTGTTTTATTGTCACCTACTCTCTCTATCTCTTTTGCTTGAATTACCCGAAGAAGTTTTACTTGCACCGATTGAGGTATATCTCCAATCTCATCAAGAAAAATTGTACCTTTATTTGCAGCTTCGAATCTACCAACACGATCTCTGATAGCGCCTGTGAAAGCTCCTTTTACATGCCCAAATAACTCACTCTCAAGTAAATATTCATTGAAGGCTGCGCAATTTACCTTTATAAATGGATTCTTACTCCGTTTACTCAGTTTATGGATTGCCTCAGCTACAAGCTCTTTTCCTGTACCGCTTTCTCCGTAAATTAAAACACTACTGTCACTTTGAGCAGATAGCTTTATTTGCTCGAATAATGCCTGCATAGGTGGGCTTTTACCGATTATGCCTAAAAAACCATACTCATGTTTTAATTCATTTTTCAATTGCTCTATCTCCCTATCTTTTATATAGAGGGAGGTTACATCTGTCATCACTTCGACAGCTCCAGTAATGTTTCCTTTCTTATCCTTGAGGACTACAGCATTTTTTAAGATATGTTTCTCAGTCCCATCCTTCGATTTTATGATACATTTTTTATTGGTTACACATCCTATGTCGAATAATTTACAATCCCTTCGATGTCCTTCTGGTGTAATTGTTACACATGTATCGGTATTTAGGATAGTGCATGGTTTACCCGTTACCTCTTTTGCTTTAAATCCTGTAATTCGTTCAGCCGCCTTATTAAAAAAAAGAATATTACCGTCTTTATCAACGACCATAAGTCCTTCTGCCATGGTCTCGAGAATACTTTTTAAAAATTCTTTATCTTTAAGGAAAGATTGCATTGTTAAAATATTTTAACATTTCTTAACGAGATTAACATTTTGATAAGATATTAATATTTATTTTAAATTTATGTAATCAATCAGTTTCTCTAATAGAGTAACTGAAGTTATTTGGTATGAATTTTGCACTATTATATTTTAACACAATTAAGCAGCTTTTAGCTGTTATAAAACCTAATTAGGAGGTTAAAAAAATGAGCAATTTCAGAACTTCGTTGATAGCCCTGGCCAGTTTATCTTTGCTGCTGATGTTTTCTTGTGATATTACATTTGCTCAAACTCAAAAGCCAAAAATCTTGAAACCTTGTAGCCAATGTCATCAACCGGATGAAAAGATCTTGCGCGGCACCTTAGGGGGTATTTCTCAAAAGGCAGAGACATTCTCTATAAATGCCGGAGCAATCTGGACTGTTAAATTTGATGACAAAACAAAGTTAATAGGCTGGCCACCACCAGTTGGCAAATTACCTAAGGACAAAGAGATCGCTGTCAATTATGTCGAAAGAAATGGCGAGGTTTATGCCGAGAGTATCTCTGTGAAACAACCTGCAAAACTCCCAGAGGATAAGGTAGTAAATACTGATTTTGTTGCTGAAAGAGTTGAAAAAGGTGATGCCTTGATAGTTGATTCAAGGCCGGCTGTTAGATATTGGGAAGGCGCAATACCTGGTGCTATTAATATCTATGATGCCGAATTCGATAAACATATCGATAAATTGCCTAAAGATAAAAATAAAATGATAATTTTCTACTGTGCTGGACCTACTTGAAGGTTAAGTCCATCCTCTGCCAGTAAGGCGGAGAAACTAGGCTACAAAAATGTGAAAGTTTATTTGGATGGAATGCCTGCATGGAGAAAGGCTGGAAAACTTACAATTGAATGTGTTCAGTGTCTAATTGAAAGAGTTAAACTCGATATACCCACAATAATTGTTGACCTTAGAAGCCCACAGGAAGCAAAGAAAGGACATATACCTGGCGCGGTCTCTATTCCCATCACAGAAATAAGCACTGCCTATGAGAAATTTCCGAAGGACAAAAAAGCTCCCATAGTGCTTTATTCCCATGATACGAAGTCTGCCATTCAAGCCTTTGAAATTATTAGTGTCTGGGGCGGCTTTACTAATATTACCGTTTTAGAAGGTGGGTTCCCTGAGTGGGTAAAAATTGGAGGCAAGATTGCTACAGGCGACATGCCAACAAGAATAGTATGGGAACCAAAGCCAAGACCCGGAGAGATTAGCGTCGAGGAGTTCAAAGCTATTGTTGAAAAAAGACCACCCGATAAATTCATCTTAGATGTGAGAGATACTGAAGAAGCTGAAAATGGCATGTTGATAGGCGCAAAAAATATACCTACACAAGACATACCTAAGATGTTGGCTCAGATCCCTAAAGACAAAGAGATAATAGTTCACTGCTTAACAGGTGTTAGAGCAGAATTAGCTTATCATACCCTAAAGGATGCAGGATATAAAACTCGTTTTTTAAACGCTATTATCAAGATAGACCCTACCGGTCGATATGAGATAACCAAAGAATAAAAGAGTCTAAAAAGGGGCAGATGCTAAGCTGAAAACTGCCCCTTTTTAATTTTGGATAAAATCTAAAAATTTTCTTTAGAAGACAATCAAAAATGTAGTGTTAATTTAGGAGTGTAAGTCCCTTTAATGTTTCCTTTCCCTATTGTTCATTAAAGTGATTTAGCATTGCCTATACAATTCTTTCAAAGCTTTGATCATTATTGAATACCTCAGGGTTTCTTTTACTTGCTCTTCTAAAGGCTTTCTCTATTTTCGTCTTATCCTTATTTCTTTAGGACAGGGGGCTTTTTCATTATTCATCATTTAAAAAAATGTTATATTTTAACTTTTAATTTTCCTAACTTGAGTTCATAAAAAGTAACGTAAAGGAATGAATTTTAACATATATTAATGTAGTATATTCGCTAAAAAATAATCTGCAAAGTGGCTGGATAAAGAGGGAGAGTTTGTGAAGTTCCTTTAAAAATATGATGGAAAGATTAGTTGAATTAAAGGAGAGACAATTTTTTTATCAGTATTTTAAAATAATTTAGTATAGTAATTGATGAGGAAGAGATAATACATGGAAAATAAACAATTAGATGAAATAAATCTCAGTAACGAAGAAATTTACAGGTATAGTAGGCATCTTCTAATCCCTGAGGTAGGTGTTTCGGGTCAAAGGAAGCTAAAAAAAGCTAGGGTCGTTATAGTAGGTGCTGGTGGACTCGGCTCTCCAATAGCTTTGTACCTTGCCGCTGCTGGAATAGGTAAGATAGGTTTAGTAGATTATGACTGCGTTGATAAGAGTCA
>JAOAEO010000072.1 GCA_026416735.1 Thermodesulfovibrionales bacterium | reverse complement strand
GGAGATGTGTATAAGAGACAGATGATTATTTCTGAACCTATAGGTCCGTCAGTGGGAGAGACAAACCTTGCTAAAACTCTTTTATCATCTTTGGCGTCTCTGTAAACCACTAAGAAAAAGTTATGAATATAATTGTAGGCAATCTGATTAAGATTAAATCCACCCCATAAAGAGCTTATTTTAAATTCATTAGACATATTTCCATTTAAATCAATCAGTTTACCATAAATAGCAGTATGCGTTTCGTTATTGTAAGTATAAGGTTTTTCATAGGCAACTAAGAATTTTTCACCTCCAAAGGCTATATCTGTTACAGTATTCCAATCAGAAGGTATTCCTGAGGCAATGGTAAAGGGGGTTCCCTTGGTTCCGTCAGTATCAATAAATATACCTCTTACAGAAGTATATTGTGGACCTGTTTCTGTCCAAATATATAAATATTTTCCTCCAAAAGCTGCTTTTGCATCAAACAACATTAATGATGAATTTTCTTGAATAGTAACTTTTGTTCCAAGCGTTCCATTCATTGAAACAAATTGAGCATAGAGTGACCAAAGATCAGGTTGAGGTATCACTATTAAAGGTACTAAATATTTTGTTCCATCTGTTGCAGCAGTAATTGCTATCTCTTGCTTATTTGGATCATTTGCAATTGGAAAATAAGCTGACATTTTAGCATGAACTGCACCAATTAATAAAAATAAAAGAAAAGAAAACATCAGGAATGAGTTAACCAATCTTTTCATGATTATTTACCTCCCTTGAGCATCTTTTATAAATATTTTTTTTATTCCGCCTTTTTATCTTATCCCTTCCAGATAGACAATACTAAACTAAAATAAGATTTTTTTACTTTTACATTTTTTTCTTTACCTTTGCTTGAATGTAAACTAGGAGGGTATCCATAACCTCTATAAAAATTATACATCTTGTATAGGCTACAGACATCTACAGACATTGCGACATTTTTTCCTTTTAAATTATATAACCCGATTGGTTATCTCTTTGTCAAGTACCCGCCTTTCCTCAAAAAATAATCTCTTTAAAAGAGTATTTGTTTCCTAATAATTGACAAAGAAGAAACCATTCTTTAACTCCTATTAATTTAACTCTTAATCTTATCTCAAAAGTGAGGTTATTGAGATGGTTGCCCTTTATACCTGAAGGTGTATACACTATGAGAGACAGATCTATCTTTTTCATTTTTTACTTGTCAAAAAAGATTTTTAGAAAGCCGTAAGGAGAAATTATATTTATAGTAGTGAAATTTGCAAAGGTTGAGGAAGTTCTTCTCATTTACTGACTTTATTGTCCTCCACAGCCAGAAGATTAGGATGTTTTTAGATCAAATATATATGAAAAAGCCCTATGGAGGATTTTTCAATTTATGGATAAAGATGTTCGATTTAGGGATAAAGATGAAAGATGATAACATATAATGACTGAAAATTATACTTCTATAGATTAAATATGGTCTTTTTCTGAAAAGTTTGGAGTAAAAGTCTCCCTGCAAAAGTTAGGTTACCTGTTGAAAATCATAAAGGGTTAAAACGCTATGAACATCGTAACCACAAGCCTCTATGTTCTGCCTACCATTTTGCTCACATCTATCTAAAAGAACAATGACAGCTTGAATATTAAGACCAAACTCCTCAGCTACCTTAATAGCTTTGATAGTAGAAGCACCAGTAGTTATAACATCATCAATTATAACGACTCTATCTCCTTCTTTAATATAGCCTTCGATCTGATGCATTGTGCCATGACCTTTTGGTTCCTTTCTTATACTAAAAGCTTCTATGGGTCTTCCCCTTTCGTATGAGTAATGAGCAACAGCAAGAGCAATGGGGTCAGCTCCCATCGTTAAACCACCGAGTGCATCTATCTTTAAGGAAAGCTCAATTAGCTTCTCAAAAACGATCTTACCTATAAGATGTTGCCCGAAAGGTGAATAGGTCGTCTTTTTTAAATCAAAATAAAAATTACTATAACCGCCAGAAGACAGCTTAAAAGGGGGGTTTTCGCTATACTTATATGAACGATCTTTGATCAATTGAATCAACTTATCTCTTTCAGACATAGCCTATAAAAATGATTTAGACCTAAGATAAAAATCAACCAGTGGATCAAATTTAAGAATTCTTTGTTATCATCGAAGCTAACACTGATTCTAACCTCTTAGTCTCTTCTATGATTTGCTGAACATAATCCCATTCTTTAGAGTTAGGGGTTATAATCGTCTCTAATCTTCGAGCAAATCCACCTAAAATAGTGAGTGGATTTCTAATCTCATGAGCGACAGCCTGGAGAGTATTGCTTACGATAGGGTGATACCTATTAGCTTTAAGACTCTCAAAGGAGGGGAAAGATTCCTCAGGAGCCCTTGTTAAAAGACGATTAATATTTGCAAGGTAACTATTAGCTTTTTCTGCCAATACTCCTATATCATTTTGTCTGTCTATCTTTATTTTCAAATTTTGAGCAGTAGTTTCAACAACATTGAAGACCTCTGCCATTATATCACTTATGACTTCATGTCTTATTTTATATTTTCTATCAAACTCTATGTACAGATTATTCCAATTCATATCCTTGAAACAAATGAAATCTGCGCATTTACGAGCTATTTCACAAATGAATGCCAAAGGAGTAAGTTGCTCAACATCGGTATTCCTATTAAATCTTTGACACACCACTATAGCCTCTGGCAGTCTCCAATATCTAAGAGCAGCTTCTCCAATTTTTCTATGGTTTACTCCATATCTTTTCTCTTCAAAATCCAAAAGTTCCTCAAAGGGGTATAGATTTAATTGGATATCCATATCTTTATCTTTTATGAAGAGATCAAAAAAAATCAGTAAACCTATCTCAGAGATAAGACCAGCCACGAAAGCTTCATCAGGATTACAATTTCCTAAGGTTTGAGCTAATCTTCTTGCAAAGAGAGCTTGATACAAAGATATCTTCCAAAATTGTTCATAGTCCATGGGACCATACTTGCTTAAAGGAAAGGTATCTTTAATCGAGAGAGATAAAGCCATCAATCTTAACTGATTAAGACCAATTCTAAGAATTGCATCATTAATTGTAGTAATAGGAGAGGTAATTCTATAAAAAGGGCTATTAGCAAATCTTAGTAATCTAACAGTTAGAGATGGATCCTCCTCTATTATAGCTACTATATCTGAGATAGAAGTATTGTTTTGTGAAATGGTCTCGATCAATCTGATTGCTGTTGGAGAAAGAAGAGGAAGATTATAGCCTTTACTGATTTGCTTAATTAACTCATCAACTTTTTTATTTGACATACTTAAATATAGCAAAATTATAATTATCTGTAAACTTATAGTTTTGCCTCGTCATAACATAAAGACGAAACTATTTTGTCAAAACTCCTTTTTCGCCATGGTACAAAAAATATTTATTCACCATAAAGGCGCCCTTGGGGATATCTTACTCTCTTTGCCAATTATTTATCTCCTGAAAAGAGAGGGGCTTTTACATCTTGCTACACAAAAAGATGTAGGGGACTTCTTAGTCCAAACCTCCTTAGTTGATGAAACATCGAGAGCGGATGGTGTGCTCTATACTTCACTCTATTTCGAAACTTTAGACCAAAAGTTAAAAGAGTTTCTCATGCAATTCGATAAAGCTTTGGTTTTCTCTTCAAGATTGCCTTCCTTAGTAGCGGAAAATATTAAAAAAATAATCCCTGATACAACTATTATCAAAACAATACCTGAAGGGCGGGAAGATTTTAATGTTACTGAATATAGATTGAAGCAATTCCTAAATGAAAGTGAAGAGGCGATGCTAAGTGAGCAGCTTACTTCTGAACAAGTCTCAAACATCCTTAGCATCCCCAAGAAAAATGTTAAAGAAGCTATGGACTTACTATGTTCCTATGGTCTCAATCAGTCTACTCCCCTATTAATAATCCACATCGGAAGTGGTAGTAAACAAAAGTGCTGGCCACTGGAGAACTATTTTTTACTAATAGAAACCTTAATTGCAAAACTAAATCTCTTCATAGTTATTCTCACTGGCCCTGTAGAGTCGGAGAAGGTCAAAAATAGAATAAAAGATTTTATAAAAGGAAAGAGAAATATCGTTCACATATCAGATGTTGAACTCCTTCATATAGCCTCTTTTTTGAGCCATGCTGAGATCTATTTAGGAAATGATTCGGGGATATCTCATCTTGCAGCATTACTCTGTAAAAAAGTCCTGATTATTTTTGGACCTACTAATCCTAAAATATGGAAACCGCCTTACAATAACGTTGTGACATTTACACCCGACATCGAATGTGCTCCCTGTAGTGATATCCCTTTAAAGAAGTGTGATGATTTAAGATGCCTTTCTACCATCTATCCCTTTCAAGTTTTCAATGAGATAGCTAATCTGCTCAAAAAATGATACCCTTTCCCGATTCTAAATTAATCGAGAAAGGGTAAATTCAAAAAGGGATTTTAGATCTCTATTAACCTCTTACCTGCTTCATAGGCATCCTTTAGAGCAGTAGGATGTTTGAGAATTTCTCCCTTTGCATCGACTTCAAGATATGCAAGAGTCTCGTGGGTAGGGACGCTTATTGTTCTGAAAAAGGCTGTAGCTGTAGTTTCAGCGCACTTAATGCCTATATCCTTTTTCATTCCACCCGCAAGTAAAAGAAGACCTTTTCTGCCATATTGTCCCTCAGGAATTACCCTTTTGAGTAAATATTTTTCTGCCCAAAATGCCTGACATCGATCTATCATGATCTTTGTTTGAGCACTTAAAGCAAAGAAAAAGATGGGAGAGGAGATGATAAACCTATCCCCCTCCCTTATGGCTTTGTAAATTTCTTGCATATCATCATCTACGATAACGCACTTGCCGGTCTTGTCGCAGCCTCCACAATTTTGGCAGGGTCTAATATTCATAGAATTGAGTTTGAAGGAGATCACCTCATGTCCTTTCTCCTCTATCGGTTTCAGAGCCTCATCTAAGAGGATATGAGTATTACCTTTCACCCTTGGACTACCATAAAAAGCTATTACCTTCATTTTTTAACACTTCCCTTAGAGGTCTTTTTAAACTCTATCCAATCACTCATATGTTGCAAATTCTCCGTCAAATTCCACCATCCGTTCTTGAAGGTAGCATAATCAGGTGCTCCCGTCATGGCTGATGAGTATTTTATCGAATTACCATAGAAGAGCCATTGCCTTATCCACATCTGTTCGATGGCATCGTCGAAGGGGTTCTTACCATGTATCAATCCTTCAGCCAAGTTGTTCTTCCAGGCTTCTAAGAGCAATAATGTTGCAGAAAGAGTCATATTGTCAACCTCTTTGATAGTGTTCTCCAGTTTTACAAAGTGGTTGGTTGTCCATTGAGTAGTATGGCAACTTTTGCAGAGCCCTTGCATGGTTTTTTGCCTCTTTGATTGTTCATCTCTACTAATAAGTCCAGTCTCTGCAACCTCTCCTGTGAAGGTTGTAGGCAGAGGCAAACCATCTTTATTTTTGATAACAGATGTATCGCCATGGATTGGTTGTGGATGGGAGTACACAAGACCAAAAAGCCTTATCCATAGTCTTGCTCCGAAATCATGGGTTCTATCAATAATAACCTTATTGTCAGCAGTTGTAATTAGACTGTTATGGCAAGTAGCACAAGTGGGTGCTTGAAAATCCTTACCAACTTTCCAAGGAACAGCTTTAAAGTTCCAGTCTTGATACTTTGAAAAATAGATATTGCCATGCTTACTCTCTTTATAGACATTCCACGCTGGCACATCTGGATCTAAATGGCACTGGGCACATGTATAGGGCTTACGGGCAATCTCTATAGAAAAGCTATGTCTTGGATGGCAAGCTGAACAAGCTCCTAAACTTCCGTCAGGATTGATACGACCTACCCCTTGATTAGGCCAGTTAGAGAGGGCTGGGACTTTAATCTTGCCCATAGCCGTATCGACTTCCTTTAGCCCATTTACCTTTACTTCTGTCCCATGGCAGGCAAAACAGGTCTCATGTCTTGTTGAAGCAGAAGCTGGAGTCTGTATGACTTTTCCATTCTCTATCTTTTTCACAGAGACTATAGTATCTACCAAGCTGCTAAAAACAGGATTCTTTGTCAGATTTCCATAGGCATGAGCTTTCTTACTACCTGAGAACTGTCTTGCTTCTACAGGATGACAAGTTGCACAATCTATGGGGGAGACAACGGTATTGATCTTATATCCCATGTGATTGAAGTTATCTTTGTGTTTAGTAGGATTAATACTGTGACATTCATAACAACCCACCACAACATTTGCTACGCTTGCATCAAATTTATCAGCAGAAACTCGTCTCTCAAGAGATGATTTTTTCAGTGCCATAGCAGGTGTTGTGTTTGCATGGAGACTCTTTTGCCAGTCTTCTACAATGCCAGGGGTGTATGTTTTATGACAACCTATGCAGGCCGCGGTCTGAGAGCTTACTGGAGGAGTTACAGCCTTTTTCGCAGTTTGCCCAAACAGAGTTAAAGGAACAATTAGAATTATGATTATAGCCAATAAAACAAACCTTTTCATCACAACCTCCTTTTACATACTCTGTAGTAAAAATTTTTGAAGACTAAATCTCATATAAGAGAATTGTCTTAAATAATAGGACCTGTTTGTCATTTAAAACTTAACACTTAACTAAGGGATTTTATTAAAAGCCTGTTTTTTAGCTCCACAGATTGGACACTCCTCTGGTGGTTCATTCTCCACTGTGTTACCACAGACCTGACAGACATAGTAGTCGACTTCAATGTTGCTACCTAAATTATCTAAGGCTTTCTGGTAAAGGGTAGCATGTATCTTTTCAACTTCGTTAGCAAAGATAAAACTTCTCTTAGCTGAGCTATTTCCCTCTGCTTCGGCATCCTCTATCATCTGAGGATACATCTTTTGAAACTCGTGGGTCTCCCCGCCAATTGCGTCGAGCAAATTCTCTTTAGTGCTCTTGACAGCTCCTAACTCCCTTAAATGATTATGGGCATGGATAGTTTCAGCTTCAGCAGCAGCTCTAAAAAGCTTTGCCACCTGTTTAAATCCTTCCTCTTCTGCCTTTTTAGCATAGGCGAGATACTTTCTATTGGCTTGTGATTCTCCTGCAAAAGCCTCTTTAAGATTATTAATGGTCTTAGACATATTCACCTCCAAAATATTTTTAGTTTTTTAACTCAATTATATTTAATAAAAGGTTAATTGTCAATAATACGCCTTTCCTCAAAAATAATCTCTCTGAAACTATATTGTTTCCTCATAATTGACAAAAAAAGCAACCACCCTTTAACTCCTCTTAATCTAACTCTTAATCTTATCAAAAGAAGGTTATTGAGATGGTTGCCTTTATACCTGAGGGAGTATACACCATGAGAGACAGATTTGTCATTATCACGCGTTTCCCCAAATCCCCAAATTTGCCAATAGAAATCTACAGATGCCGAAATTGTGATAGAAAAAGGGTTTTTTTAAAGATTGCACTACTTTAAAAAGAGCTAAAGGGCATCTTAACACCCCCATAAGCC
>JAOAEO010000071.1 GCA_026416735.1 Thermodesulfovibrionales bacterium | reverse complement strand
GTTATGCATCCAGGACCTATGAATAGAGGCGTAGAGATTAGTTCGGATGTTGCCGATTCTTCCCATTCAATAATACTGGAGCAGGTTACCAATGGACTGGCGGTTAGGATGGCTGTAATGTATATATTAAGTGGTAATGGATGATAGTTATCTGCCACGAATTCTATTTGAGAGATATTTTAAAAAATACTTTACAAGGCTTTTCGTAGTGAACCCCCTATTTCTTAAGATCTTCTCTCCATCTATTCTATAAATAATATTTTTTGAGTTATGCCAATCTCTGTTTAAAGCTGATCCTATCCTCATTGCGTATTTATAATGTTGTGTCACGATCGAGTGTACCCTATGATTAAACTTACCATAGGGATAAATAAAAGTATCTGGCTCTTCTGATAGTTTCTGTCTAATAATCTCTTTGGAGATAACGACTTCATTTAAAAGGTCAATATTACTTTTTGTAAGATCAACATGACTTAGGGAGTGGGAGGCAATCTTAATAAGAGTGCTTCCATACATCTCTTTGAGTTCTTGCCATGTACAGAAGGAAGCTTTTCTGGAAAAGATTTTTTTATTCCCTGTCTCCTCATAAGGGAGATCTAATCTTTGTTGAGATGGAATAGTTGTATATTCAAGAATATACTGTACAGGCACTCCTAATACTGCTTTTAATTTAAATTTGACAAAAATAGGATAGATGTTATGATAGAAATCATAGTAAGCATCATCAAAGGTTAGACAGATAGAAATCTTGTTTTTTATCAGATAATCTCCCGGAACAACTAAAGGATATTTATCCATTATATATTTTAGGAAGACTATAAAATCTGAGAGTTCACTAATTCTATGAAACATTAGAACTAAGAGCATCGTCAAAATCTCCCTCTTTGGAGCTCTAAAAGTTTTGCATATTTGAAAAATGAACCACCTGCCTTTAGCAATGCTAAGACCAAGCCGTCCAGTCCATCAAGAAAGCCTTTTTTTAAAAAATAAATCTTTATAAACATAGTTATAGAATGAATGATTGGGGTTAAGATATTTGCTCTTTTGCCTGATGCGAAAAGCTCTTTAGCAGAAATTGTAGAATATTTGTTCATAGTTTCCACCATCTCTGCATAGTTAGAGAAGCCATAATGATCAATGTGGGCGTTTATTTTTTCAGTGGTACCATTTGTTATCCATTTTTCATGGATTTCACCTCTGAATTTCCCTCTATTTTTATTAATTAGTCGTATATGCCAATCAGGCCAATTACCACCATGTTTAAGCCATCTGTTATTTATATAATGCTTCATTTTAAAGCTATAAGCTGATGCTCGCGGGTTTTTTAGGCTTTCAAAGATCAACTCTTTTGTGTAAGAAGGAACCCTTTCATCAGCATCTAAAACAAGAACCCATTCATTAGTGCATTTTTGAATAGCACTATTTTTCTGGCTACCATACCCCTTCCACTCTTCAATGAATACTTTGCAACCAAAACTCCTTGCTATATCTACTGTTCTATCTATACTTCCTGAATCGACTACTACAATTTCATCAGCAAAGGAAACACTTTCTAAGCAAGCTGGTAGTCTTTTTTCTTCATCTTTTGTAATAATAGCAACCGATATTTTTATCTTGTATTTCATTATCTGTACCCCCATATCCATAAAAGGGTGTAAACAGAATTCTTGTAAAAAGAATATGATTTGTTTCTCAGCTATAATATTTAATACAACTCTGAAATTAGAGTAGAGGAGCAGAAATATTAAGCCAAAATAATCTCTCTCTTTTTTAAAAACTTAGAGTAAACTAAAAAAATTGATATGTTAATTAAACCAAACTCAAATATGTAATCTCAATCCAGAAAAGATATTTTTACATCATTAAGTGTAGACTAATTTCTTCTTCCATAAAGAATAATGCATAACTCATATTTCAACTATACTAATAGTAGAAAACTTTCAAATGACACAGTTAAGACAATGAAATATAAAGAGTTTTTTTTCTAGCAAATTATATACTAAGAGTAGACTCAAAACAATAAAGGCAACATAATTAATTCCTTAGTGAAGAATTGCTAAATTAGAATATCAGTAGTCTCTTTAAAATAATCTTCAAAGTTAATAAGAGTAAGGCAAACTATTTAATGAATAATATGAATAATATGGTATGAATTAACATCAGCTAAAGTTTTTTGGTAAAACTTTCTTGCCTAAGAAAGATGATAGGTTCTATGTGTTGCTATGGCAACATAAGAAGATAGTTATAAATTGTAATTATTTTTTTGATATAATTAAAAAGTTTCATTTCATAGCGACTATTTATAAATCAAATTAAATGCCCTAAGTATTCGGAAGCAGAATACTAAAAACCAATATTTTTAATGTTAGAGAAGGAAAAAATAGTTTTCTATATTTGTTTCTGAAGTTTTAAGATAGATTTAAAGATTTAAATAATTTTATTTAAGGAAAGAATAGCTTAAAAGCTAAAAAATCTTTTAAAGGAGGTATCTATGCCGTTGTATGAATATAAGTGCAAAAGGTGTGGAGAAACCTTTCCCATAGTAATGAGCGTTAAGGAAAAAGAAACTACAAAAGTAAAGTGCCCTAAATGTAATTCAGAAGAGGTTGATCAGCTCTATTTATCTTATTACACAAAAACATCTAGAAAATCTTGAGGAATTTACTCTTAGATTGATTAGTTGTTGAGCCCTAAGTGGTTGAAGCAAAAAGAGAGGCTAGGTAGTGTTTTTGTTTTCATTTAATATTCATTTATTTCAATTAGATTTATTATAGCTAATGATATCCTTTTTGAATATAGTTCGATAGAGAAAAATTTTCTACTTAACTAGAAAAATTAAGGGGGTAGTAAATGATCAAGAGAGCTCTTATTAGTGTTTCAGACAAAAGAGGTGTTGTTGGATTTGCCACAGAATTGGAAGCCTTGGGGGTTGAGATTTTATCGACAGGGGGAACGGCAAAATCATTGAGGGATGCCGGGATTGAAGTCCTGGAGGTCTCAGATTATACAGGATTCCCCGAGATGTTAGGTGGAAGACTAAAAACTTTACATCCAAAAATACATGGCGGACTATTATCCCGAAGAAACAACCCCTCTGATATGGAAGAGATAAAAAAGCATGGAATTGAAACGATTGACTTAATTGCTGTCAATCTGTACCCCTTCGAAGATACTGTTGCTAAGCCGAATGTAATTTTTGAGGAGGCAATCGAAAATATAGATATCGGCGGTCCCACTTTACTAAGGGCAGCTGCAAAGAATTTCCACGATGTTGTCGTCATCGTTGATCCAGACGATTACGACTTAATAATTAAAGAACTGAAAACTAAGGGAGATATTAATTATGAGATGAGATTAGCCTTTGCAAAGAAAGTATTTGTCCATACCGCAAGATATGATGCATTAATAGCTGATTATCTATGTTCTATCTCAGATAAGCAAGATAGTTTCCCTGAGTTCCTTACTCTTTCGTTGAAGAAACATTCAGACCTTAGATATGGTGAAAATCCCCATCAGCGTGCTGCTATATATAGACATGGCATAGGCGGTCTTTCATTGCCAGATGCAAAGGTCCTGCAAGGCAAAGAAATGTCTTTCAATAACTACCTCGATAGCCATTCAGCGATTATGCTTGTTATAGAGTTTGACAAAAAAGCATGTGTTATTATCAAACATAATAATCCTTGTGGTGTTGCTATTGGAGATTCTGCTGCCGAGGCTTATAAAAAGGCAGAAAAGACAGATCCGGTTTCTGCCTTTGGTGGAGTAGTGGCCTTTAATACAACGGTAGATGGGGATGCTGCTAAAGCCATGTCTAATTTATTTCTCGAAGTAGTAATAGCACCTTTCTTTACCGATCAAGCCAAGCATATCTTTTCCTTAAAGCCTAATGTGAGGCTTCTTGAGATACCTACTCTTTCATTATCTTATGAAAAGAAGCTCACATCATGGGATATGAAAAAAATTGCTGGAGGAATGTTAATCCAACAATGGGATTTTTCATCGGAAGACATAATGTCACTCAAAGCTGTTACTAAAAGACAGCCCTCTCAAGAAGAGCGAGAAGCTCTCCTTTTTGCTTGGAAAGTTTGTAAACATGTCAAATCCAATGCTATTGTTTATGCTTTTCGTGACCGTACTGTAGGGATAGGAATAGGACAGACTAGTAGGGTCTATTCTGCAAAAATTGGGGCCTTAAATGCCTGTGAGCCTTTAAAAGGAACGGTTGCCGCCTCCGATGGCTTCTTCCCTTTTAGAGATGGTATAGATGTGTTACATGAAATGGGTGTTACCGCTGTCATACAGCCCGGCGGTTCTGTGAAAGATAATGAAGTAATTGATGCAGCAAATGAGTACGATATGGCAATGATAATAACAGGAACCAGGCACTTTAGACACTAAGAGGAATTTCCTAAACATAGATGGCGAGGTCCTTTAAAGAGATAAAGAAGCATTATAATTTTACCGTTGAGGATGAGCGCAGGCTTTTATCTTTGAAGACGCTGATGGAGGAAAATGCAAGTAGAGCCATGGATGCTTTACATACATGGATGCTGCAGACAAAGGAGATCTCCGAGTTTTTCGAAGATGAAGAGAGAAAGAAACACATATTTACTGTTCAGAGAAACTGGTTTTTAGACCTTTTTAGAGGAAAATACGACAACTTGTATTATGAGGAGTTAATTAAAATAGGACGCATCCATGTAAGAGATCGAGTCGATGCACATTATATGAATCGCTCAATCAACATTATAAGGAATTTTTGTATTAACCTTCTCGATTCAAAGATAGAAGACTCAGAAGAACGCATTAGAATCTTAATCTCCATCGAGAAGATACTCGACATTAATCTTGATATTATAACATGTTCTTACATTGAAGAAGGGTTTAAAAAACATTCTCCTCAATATAAAGTTAGTTCCTTCTTAATAGAGTTTACTGAAAATTTCTCAAAGACTCTTAACTTTATTCTTATAGTCGCTCTTGTAGGCCTTAGTTTTAGTGTAATCATCTCCTTTTGGGGAGATGTTAAAATGATCGTTAAAGGCGATCTTCAAGAGGGTATTATCTCTGCACTTGGGTCTATTCTATTTCTTTGGGTGATATTAGAACTTATTAATACCGAGATAGTCCATTTGAAGGGTGGAAAGTTTTATATTAGTATATTTATCGGGGTAGCACTCGTTGCTATAATAAGAGAGACACTTATTGCAACACTTAAACACTAGAAGCCAGAGATAATTTATTATTTAATAGCTTCAATGCTTGTTTTAGGTTTGATATACTGGCTTGTAAAAAAGACGGAGGATAAAAGACGATGAAAGTATTAGTAGTTGGTGGTGGTGGACGCGAACATGCTATTGTATGGAAGCTTTCGCAATCGCGTCTGGTAGATAAAATCTACTGTGCACCTGGCAATGCAGGTATTTCCGAGATAGCTGAATGTGTCTCGATTAGTGTAAATGATTTTGATGCTTTAATTGATTTAGTTAAACATGAATGGATAGATATAACTATTGTAGGACCAGAAGAGCCACTTGCAAATGGAATAGTAGATGCCTTTGAGAAAGAGGGCAGAAAGATAATCGGTCCTGCTAAGATAGCTGCTCAGATAGAGTCAAGTAAAGTCTTTGCTAAAGAGTTCATGAGAAGGCATAGAATTCCAACAGCAGAGTATAAAGTGTTTACTTCTTATTCTCATGCAGAAGAGTATATCCGAATGAAAGGAGCCCCGATCGTAATTAAAGCAGATGGTTTGGCAGCAGGCAAAGGAGTAATAGTAGCTGATACATTAGACCAAGCCTTTGAGGGTTTAAAACTCATAATGAAAGAAAGAGTCTTTGGTGATGCAGGCAGTAGAGTTGTCATTGAAGAGTGTCTGATAGGTGAGGAAGCTTCCTATATGGTATTCACCGATGGAGAGACTATACTACCTTTGGCAAGTTCTCAAGATCATAAAAGAGTTTTTGATAATGACACAGGTCCAAACACAGGAGGGATGGGGGCTTACAGTCCAGCTCCGATAGTTACTAAGCAAAGGGAGTCTCAAATATTAGAAAAAATCATTAAGCCAACCATTTATGGACTTAAAGCTGAAAAAATCAAGTATAAGGGCGTCCTTTATGCTGGGTTAATGATTAAAGATGAAAATATTTATGTGCTTGAGTTTAACTGCAGGCTTGGTGATCCAGAAACGCAACCAGTTATGATGCGAATGACAAATGATTTACTCGAGATTTGCCTTGCAGTCTCAAATGAAAAACTCTCTACTATAAAACCTCAATGGCAAGATAACGCTTCAGTCTGTGTAGTGCTTGCATCGGCAGGGTATCCCGGAAGTTACGAGAAGGGCAAATTGATTAAAGGGCTCGAAGAAATAAAGAAGCTTGACAATGTCTATGTATTCCATGCTGGTACAGCCTTTTTAGGGACAGATTATGTAACTAATGGAGGAAGAGTATTAGGAGTTACAGCTCTCGCTAAAGAAATTAAGTCTGCTAAGGAATTAGCTTACAAGGCGATTGAAAAAATCCACTTTGAAGGAATGCATTATAGAAGGGATATAGCTGATAAGGCTTTAAGATGAAGACGTATTTAGAGTGTTTCCCTTGTTTCCTAAAACAAGCAACTATCGCAGCAAAATTATCTACTGATGATGAAAGCCTTCAGGTTAAGGTAATTAAAGGAGTTACCGAAGAGATTCTCTATGCTGATATAGCAAAACCTCCAGCCTATACAACTACCTTTTTACATCGAAAAATCAGAAAAATTCTCAATAAAGATCCCTATAAAGAAGTTAAGAATCATTACAATAGGGTTGCATCGTTACTCTATTCAGAGATGAAAGAAAGGATTTTAAAGAGCAAAGATCCTCTACATACAGCCGTTAGGTTAGCAATTGCTGGTAATGTAATAGATTTTGGAGTCTACACTTCTATAAATATTTTAGAAACAATCGATAAAGCTTTAAAGGGTCCTCTGGCAATCGATGATTTCTCACTACTTAGAGAAGCCTTAAGTGACAATTCAGAAATACTCTATCTACTTGATAACGCTGGTGAAGTTGTGTTTGATAAACTATTGATAGAAGTTCTCAATAACATGGGGATTAAGGTAAAAGCTGTAGCTAAAGGAGAACCAGTTTTAAATGATTGCACTATCGAAGATGTCAACGAGGTAGGATTGCCTAATATTTGCGATGTAATTGTTAATGGATCAGATTGTATAGGCACTATTTTAGAGATGACCTCTGAAGAATTTAGAGATGAATTTGCTCGCCATAATTTGGTAATAAGTAAAGGACAAGGTAACTTTGAGACTCTTTCATATGCTAAGAAAAACCATGAAATTGATAACAAAAAAATATTTTATCTTTTCCAAGTTAAGTGTGATGTAGTATCTCAAGAATTGAATTTGCCAAAAGGATCTATGGTATTACAGGTCTATTAATTTTATTTATAGCTAAAGTTAATATTACCTCTTGACTTTTATAATGATTTTAATTAAGATACACTCGTTTTTTAAGATTTAGGAATTTTAAAGGAGGCTTATCGTGGAATCACCTACAATTTTAGGAGCTGTTTTGAAAGGTGTACCAACCTATGTGTCATACTCCTGGCTCGCCATGGGAGTTCTTACAGGGGTTGCCCTTGAAGTAAAA
>JAOAEO010000070.1 GCA_026416735.1 Thermodesulfovibrionales bacterium | reverse complement strand
GTTCAGTATAGACTTTTAAAAACCTCAAAAAAGGCTCTGGGGAGACCTTTTACCTAAATGCTTATAGGCTAGATCTGTAGCAAGTCTTCCCCGCGCAGTCCTCTCGATAAAGCCCTCCTGTAGCAAATAGGGTTCGTAGACATCTTCAAGGGTTTCTTTGTCCTCTCTAAGAGCGGCTGCAAGCGCTTCTATCCCAACGGGACCACCGTTGAATTTATCTATAAGGATATGCAGAAATTTTCTGTCAAGCTCATCTAATCCATAATTATCGATATCTAAGGAAGCCAAAGACTTTTTTGTAATATTTAGATCAATAATCCCTTCACCCATCACTTGAGCAAAATCTCTGATTCTCTTCAACAGCCGATTAGCAATTCGGGGAGTGCCTCGTGAACGTTTAGCAATCTCTAAGGAGGCTTCTTCTTCAATCTTAACATTAAGTAATTTTGAAGAACGATGTACAATTTGAACGAGCTCTTGGGGCGTATAAAAATCCAATCTGAAGATGACACCAAATCTATCTCTTAAGGGGGATGATAAGAGCCCTGTCCTAGTTGTAGCACCAATTAAAGTAAACTTTGGAAGATTAAGTTTCAAAGTCCTTGCATTGGGTCCTTGTCCTATGATTATATCTAAAGTAAAGTCTTCCATTGCTGGATATAGAACTTCCTCTACAGCTCTTGGTATTCTGTGAATCTCGTCAATGAATAAAATGTCCCTGTCTGAAAGATTAGTTAATATGGCTGCCAAATCTCCCACTTTCTCTAAAACAGGTCCTGTAGTAGTCTTTATATTAACCAACAATTCGTTAGCAATGATAGTTGATAGAGTAGTCTTACCTAACCCAGGTGGGCCGCAAAAAAGTATGTGATCGAGAGGTTCTTTCCTCATACGAGCAGCAGCTATGAAGACCTTTAGGTTCTCTTTTATTCGGTGCTGTCCGATGAATTCATCTAAAACTTTAGGTCTAAGAGTAGTTTCTGATAAAAGTTCTTCCTGTTTCGGTTGAATTGGTGGACTTACTTTTCTATCTTCTTTTCGCATTAATTTTGAGATTTTTGAAAATCTGTTTTCCTTCAATAAACCTTTATTTATGTCTTCAAAGGTTACTTACTCAGTCTTCGTTAAAACCTTAAGAGCCTCCTTTATAAGGCCTTCAATACCTCTAATGCCTTTGCTGTAAACCTCTTCGAGAGCCTCTTGAGCCACACTTTTTTTGTAACCAAGATTTACCAAAGCTGAAAGGGTATCATCAAAGAGGGGGTCTCTATCTTCCCTTGAAATAGTAGGTAGCTTCTCTCTGAGTTCTAATATAAGCCTTTGGGCGGTCTTTTTACCCAGTCCTGGCACACGACAAAGAAAGGCTATGTCTTCATTCCACAAAGCCTTCTCAAAATCATCGAGAGAGATTGTAGATAATATGCTAAGTGCAATTTTAGGTCCTATACCTGGGATTCCAATCAAAGTTGTAAAAATCTTTTTTTCTTCTTCCGTTAAAAAACCAAAGAGTGATAAGGCATCTTCTCTAACATAGGTATATATATACAAAAAAACCTCTCCGTTAATATCCTTGATTGAAGAAAAGAGGTTCAAAGGGACATAGACAAGATATCCGACACCACCCACATCTACTATAATGCTATCTGGTTTCTTAGATATTATTTTACCTCTAATTGTAGCTATCATAAGTTCTATATAGAGCTATACAAAGGAGTTTCGATTTATCAAAAACATTCTCTGATTTGCATGACATAGAGCAAGTGCTATGGCATCTGCGCTATCCTGCGAAAGCATATGATCAATCTTTAATATCTCCTTAACCATCTTTTTAACCTGGCTCTTATCAGCCTTTCCATATCCTACTACTGCCTTCTTCACCTCGAGGGCACTGTATTCATAAATTGGGATTTTAGCCAGAGCAGCTGATAAAAGAACCACCCCTCTAATATAACCCAAATTTAAGGCAGACTTAGTCCCCTTTGCAAAAAAAATTTTTTCCACTACCATTTCGTCAGGTCTATGTTCTGAAATAATACCGAGTAGGGAGGTGAAAATCTCTCTAATCCTGTAGGGAAGTTCTTCTTTGGGCGAGACAGTTATCCTTCCTGATGAGAGATATACAATTTCTTTTAAATTAGCCTTCTCAATTAGCCCGTATCCACAATTTATACTGCCAGGGTCTATCCCCAGTATCCTCATATCTTCTTTTAGTTAACCTCATTCATTTAAAGTTTCTCTAGGCACATCGAATAGTATTTCTTCAACCATCTGACATATAACATGGGCTAAAGTGATATGAGTTTCCTGAATCCTGGGAGTATCTTCAGAAGGAACGATAAAGGCAATGTCGCTTCTCTTTGCCAGCTTTTCACCAGTTGCACCAGTAAAGGCAATTACCTTTAAACCCCGTTTTTTTGCAACCTCAACTGCCTTGAGGACATTCTTTGAGTTGCCGCTCGTGCTAATCGCTATGGCTATGTCACCCCTTTCAGCCAATGTCTTTAACTGGCGAGCAAAAATTTCTGAAAAATCATAGTCATTGGCAATAGCTGTTAAAACTGCCATATCTGTATTTAGACAAATAGCTGGCAGCCCTGGCCGCTCCCTTTTAAAACGATTTACAAATTCTGCTGCCATATGGGAAGCATCACAGGCACTACCTCCGTTACCAAAGAGTATAACCTTTTTGCCTTCATTAAAGGCTTCTGCAATTAATTTAGAAGCCTCCACTATAACTGAGGCATGTTCATCTATAAATCTTTTTTTTATCTCGATGCTGTCTTCAAAGGCTTTTATGATCCTTTTATGCATAGCAAAAAAATTTTGAGACTTAGAGGTAAGTCAATATTTTTCGTTTTTATGGGTAAATAGCTCTATTTATAATATTATGCAGCTTATTCAGTGCATTTACATAAGCTTTGGCGGAGGCTACAATTATATCGGTGTCGGCTCCTAACCCTCTGACCTTCTTACCATCTTCCTCGAGAGTCACAGTTACTTCCCCTAAGGCATCGGTACCACCTGTTATACCTTTGACTTCAAACTTAAGAAGCTTACTTTTGGTTCTTGTAATCGTTGCTATAGCTTTGTAAGTTGCATCTACAGGGCCATCTCCTGTATCGACTGCTTCGATGATTTCATTGTCCACTTTGAGTTTTACAGAAGCTTTAGGTTTAACATTGATTCCACAGGTTACAGACATATCTACTAATTTATAAATTTCCTTAGTTTTTATTATCTCTGTAGAGATCAACAACTCAATATCTTCATCAAATATTTGTTTCTTCTGATCAGCGAGATGCTTAAACCTCTTAAAGGCGATCTCAATTTCTTCGGGACTCAAATTATATCCAAGTTCACGGAGTCTTGTCTTGAAGGCATGTCTTCCAGAATGTTTTCCAAGCACTAGTTCAGTTTTTTGGAGTCCAATATCTTCGGGTCTTATGATTTCATAGGTCATTTTCTCCTTGAGTAACCCATCTTGATGTATCCCCGACTCATGTGCAAAGGCGTTAGCACCCACTATCGCTTTATTGGGCTGGACGGGTATGCCCGTTATCCTCGTTACGAGTCTACTCGTTCTGATTATCTCCTTAGTGTTAATTCTTGTTTCTGCATTATAGAAATCTTTGCGAGTCTTCAAATTCATTACAACTTCTTCCATAGAGCAATTGCCAGCTCTCTCTCCTATTCCATTAATGGTACATTCTACCTGACCTGCCCCATTAACTATTGCAGCAAGAGAATTTGCCACAGCCAATCCAAGATCATTATGGCAATGGACAGAAATTGTTGCTTTATCCCCTATCTTTTCTTTTATTGTTCTAATTAAATTGCCAAACTCATAGGGAGTGATGTAACCAACTGTATCTGGGATATTAACAGTTGTAGCCCCTGCTTCTATTACAGCTTCAATAACTTCAAGAAGATAAGTCACATCTGTTCTTGTGGCATCCATAGGAGAAAACTCAACATCTTCAACAAGACTACGAGCAAATTTTACCATTTCGACTGAACGCTTTAAAGCTTCTCCTCTGCTTATTCTATATTGATATTTTAGATGAATATCTGAGGTGGAATGGAAGGTGTGGATCCTTTTCATTGGGGCGTCTCTGACAGCTTCATAGGCTCTTTTTATATCCTCCTCTTTTGCCCTAGCCAAACCTACAATACCTGCCCCATGAACCTCATTTGCTATCCTCTTAACGGCTTCGAAATCGCCCTCAGAAGTTATGGGGAATCCAGCCTCTATATAATCTACACCGAGTCTTACAAGTTGCTTAGCTACTTGAATCTTTTCTTCTACGTTCATCGAAGCTCCTGGTGACTGTTCACCATCTCTGAGAGTAGTATCAAAAATCTTTATATAACGCATATATACTCCAATTAGGTAGAATCTACGTTTACTTCCTTTTCTTGATTTTTTTGTTGCCTATGGCGTATGAAAAGATAGATATTTTCCATTATACCCCAAAATAGGTAACCCATTGCAAAGATGAAAATAGCTGTCGAAGGGTGGACTAACAAGACAAAGAGAATAAGAACAAAAACAATTAACATCCAAAAGGGTTTTCTTTCTCTAAAATCGATCTCCTTTACAGCGTGATACCTAAGAGTGCTAACCATCAAAAGTGAAAGTAATATAACTATACATAAAAGGAGTATATTCTTCTCTGGTACGCCAGTCCAGAATTCATAATAGAAGATTACAATAGAAGCTAAGACAGTTGCAGCTCCAGGGATGGGCATGCCTTTAAATGCTTTAGAGGTCGATTGCCCAGTTTGAACATTATATCGTGCTAATCTTAAAGCTCCGCAAGCTACAAAAAGAAAGGCTGCAGCCCAGCCGATTCTACCAAAGGGCATTAAAGCCCATTTATAAATCATTACTGCAGGAGCCACTCCAAAGGTCACAAGGTCAGAGAGAGAATCTAATTCTATTCCGAAACGAGTAGTCGTATTGGTAAGACGAGCTATCCAACCATCTAAACCATCGAAGATATTTGCTATAACAATTGCCCATGCAGCATAAAGATAATTTCCATTTATTGTAGCCATTACTGCAAAAAAACCACAAAAAAGCCCACAAAGGGTTAAAACATTTGGAAGTAGATAAATACCTTTTTTAGGCTGTTTATAAAAATCCTTTTTGAATTTCATTTAATTATATTATTTTGAATTCCTCGAAATTAAAAACCTTTACAGGAGAACTTAAGTCATTACTCTCTCTCCTATTATTGTCTCTCCTGCCTTAACTTTTTGCCCTAATTTCACCTTAATTGCGGTCTCCTTAGGGAGGTAAATATCGACTCTTGAGCTAAACTTTATAATTCCAAAGCGCTCGCCCTTTTCTAAAACTTGCCCCTTTTTAGCTCTACAGACAGCTCTCCGTGCTATCGAACCCGCAACTTGTCTGATTAATAACAAACCGTGAGCACCTCGAAAGAGTATAGTAACATTCTCATTCTGTAAAGATGCCTCCGGTTTGAAGGCAGAAAAAAACTTTCCTTTCGAATATCTAACATCTTCCACAACACCTTTACAAGGAGTTCGGTTAATATGGACATTAAAGGGAGACATGAAGATACTTATCTCTACTGCATCATCTCTGAGGAATTTCTCTTCGTAAACATCTTGAATTAGAATCACTCTACCATCCGCTGGTGATACATAGTTATTGTCACCTGGCGGGATTGATCGATCAGGATCTCTAAAAAAAAATAACATAAAACAGAGTAGAGCAAAAGGTACTAAAGCAACTACTTTGGATAGAAAGAAGAAAGAACCTATAGTCACCAAAAAAAAGAAAGCGATGTAAGAATACCCTTCAGGAGCAATCTTCATTTGACTTTAAGCCTTCGATCTATCGACTAATTTTTCTTTCTTAAGCCAGGGCATCATAGCTCTTAATTGTCTACCTACCTCTTCAATTGGATGCTCCTCACCCTTTCTTGTAAGAGCATTAAAGACTGGTTTATTAGCTTTACATTCAAGAATCCACTCCTTTGCAAAAACACCATCTTGAATCTCTTTAAGAATTTTTCTCATTTCCTTCTTAGTCTCTTCATTGATGATTCTTGGACCTCTCGTCAGATCGCCATATTGAGCGGTATTACTAATGGAATACCTCATATTTGAGATGCCCCCTTCATAGATTAGGTCGACTATCAATTTGACCTCGTGTAAGCATTCGAAATAAGCCATCTCTGGTGCATAACCTGCTTCTACCAATGTCTCAAAACCTGCTAAAATCAGTGAAGTGATTCCACCACACAATACAGCTTGCTCACCGAAGAGGTCTGTCTCTGTCTCCTCTCTAAAGGTAGTCTCTATGATTCCAGCTCTACCACCACCTATTGCTGATGCATAGGCCAATGCAATATCCTTAGTATTACCAGAAGGATCTTGATTTACAGCTATCAGACAAGGAACACCACTTCCCTTAAGATATTCTGATCTTACAAGATGTCCTGGTCCCTTCGGTGCCACCATAAAAACATTGATATCTTCTGAAGGGACGATTTGTCCAAAATGTATGTTAAAGCCATGAGCGAAAGCCAGATAAGTTCCTTTCTTAATGTTTGGGGCAATCTCAACCTTATAGAAATCACCTTGTAATTCATCAGGTAATAGAATCATTATAATATCTGCTATCTTAGCGGCCTCTGAAGGAGTCATGACCTCAAAACCAGCCATTATAGCTTTTTGCCAACTTTGTCCTGGTCTCAATCCAACTATTACATCTAATCCGCTATCCCTTAAATTATTTGCGTGGGCGTGTCCCTGACTACCATATCCCATTATAACGATCTTCTTCCCTTTAAGGATTTTTGTGTCGATATCCTTGTCGTAATATATCTTGATCATTCTTTCCTCCAAGAAGTTTTAACTGAAGATAAGTTATTATACTATAACATTACAAAAATTATTTTTATCTGTAACTTAACCATGGAATCAGAGGGAGAAAAAACCTCTAAAAACAAGACTTTAAGACATTAAAATTAAATTGTGTTAAAATTTATTTATATCACAATCATCGAGAGACTATATGGCTACTTATATATTAAAGCGTCTTCTTCTAATGATACCCCTCCTTTTTGGTATAACCCTAATATCTTTTCTGGTTATTCACCTTGCCCCTGGAAGCCCTCTCGATGTTGAGACAGAGATGTCTCTGAAGGTCACCACACAGGCAAGAGAAAACCTTAAGAAACTTTACGGTCTCGACGAACCTTTACACATCAGATATTTCGAATGGTTCAAAAGATTTATAATGCTCGATTTTGGCAAATCCTTTACTGATGGCAAAAGAGTGATAGACAAAATAAAAGAGAGAATCCCTGTGACATTAACGATAAACACCCTCTCTCTGATTTTAATTTTAGCAGTAGCAATTCCAATCGGAGTTATGTCCGCATACAAACAATATTCCCTATTCGATAAAGTTACGACAGTCTTTGTCTTTATAGGCTTTTCCACTCCGACTTTTTGGTTAGCTCTTCTTCTAATGATCATTTTTGGTGTCACTCTCGGCTGGCTACCCATATCTGGCATTCAAAGCATCGATGTTTCAGAGATGAATAAATTAGAGAGGTTTTTAGACATAGTCAAACATCTTATCTTACCAGTAAGTATCAGTGCCTTTGGGGGGATTGCAGGACTAAGTAGATACTGCCGTTCAAGTATGCTTGAGGTTCTTAAACAGGACTATATCAGAACAGCAAGAGCTAAAGGCTTAAGAGAAAAAGATGTAATCATAAGACATGCCTTAAGAAACGCCCTTTTACCAATAATAACAATCATCGGATTTATCATTCCGTGGCTTGTTAGTGGTGCTGTTGTAACTGAAACGATTTTCTCTTGGCCAGGTATTGGTAGACTTTATATTCATG